>JAZNVK010000039.1:0-4966 GCA_045592805.1 Faecousia sp. | reverse complement strand
GCTCAAAGCAAGTATGATGGTTTAGTCTTTTATGACTAAAACAGCATGCTTGCTCATTAGGACATAATTGCCACGAAGTTTTGGCGAACACCGCCTAAACGAGTTAGGCAATTTGTCCTAACAAAAGAGACAGCAATACACCAACTCAAAAGGTGTATTACACTGTTTCTTTTGGATGGGGATTTTTAAGGGGCGAAGCACCTTAAACCAGTTCCAAGGCGGCGCCTTGGCTCACGACTTTACAGCGTAAAGGGGAGTGAGTCCTTTTTCATCTGAAAACGGGCGAAATACATCATACTGTATTTGTCCGTTCAGATGGAAAGGCCGGAAACAACTCTGCGACACCAAAAGGGGCGACAGATTTTTTCTGGAGTTTTTGCGAAATGAGAAAACAGCGCAATCACTTGCGGTGTTTTGGAATGTAGAAAAAACGGTTTGTGAGTGAAGAAAATTGTTACAGCAATTTTTGTAACGAGCAAACAAGGCAGAACCGCAGTTCTGCCAGGATATGCAACACGATTTTTACAGAAATCGTTGGAGCATATCCAGAGATTTTTGCAAATTTCTTTATGAGGAAATTTGTAAAATCTCCAACCCCAAAAAGAAAGGAGGAATCATCATGGGTAATTTTGCAATCATGAGATGGGGTAAAATAAAGTTCGATGGAGTCTCAAATGCTGAGTACCACCAACGAACTGAATTACATAAGAATTGTGAGCATCCAGAGTTAAGAGAACAGAACTTTACTTTTAGGCAATTTGAGGATGAAACCTTGCGACAAACCACCAAGCGATTGATGGCAGCACAACAGGAAAGAACTGGTCGCACGGTAAGAAAGGATGCAACCGTGATGGTTGATTTTGTCCTCACTTTCTCGCCGGAGATGGTTGGTAAAATAGATATGGGAGCATGGTTCAAGGCGAATGTGGATTGGTTGCACCGTGAGTTTGGAGCGAAGAATCTGCTCCGACTTGATATGCACTTTCATGAGTCCTCCCCACACCTCCATGCATTCGTATCGCCCCTTGATGAAAAGGGCAATTTCAATTTCAAAAAGCATGTGAAGCATATCTCGCAACTGGTTGCCATGCAAGACCGTTATGCAAAGGCAATGGAGCGATTCGGACTTGAGAGAGGTAACACAAGGTGGGCAGAGGTTGAAAACGGTAAAATGAAACCACCCTCCGACATTACTCGCCACAAACCGCTGAGAGCATGGAGAGCAGAGCTCTTGAAGCAAATCTCAGCAATGCAGGAGCAATTACAGCAGTTGCCAGAAATCACAGAATCGCAACAAAAGGCACTCCGAGAATTGCAGAGATTGCATCAGCAGGTGGAAAGCAAAAAAGGCACCAAGAAAAAACTTGATGCCCAAGTTGAAACACTGCAGCAAGATGTGGCAACTTTGACAGGTCGCAAAGAAATGCTCACCACCCAAATTGAGGACCTGCAAAAAGCAACAGAGGAAGAGAAAATCCGTTACCTCAATCTCAAAGCAGATTCCGAAAAACTCAGCGGCGAGATTTCCAAAAAGCGAAGAGAACTTACAGAGTATGTATTCAGTGACCGCAATTCCGTGCCGGAAGTTCCGAGAGGAACTCTGCATCTGGGCGAAGCAGATGACATTCTCGATTTGTAAGTTTTCCCACCTAAGCACACGATGGCGGGTTGAAAACTTATTGTGAACAATCAAAGCATTACATTGAAAATCTCACATACTTATGGTACAATGATACTGGAAAAGTATCTGTGTAAACAGTTCGATAAACCATGAATTTGACGAACTACTTATCTGCAACAAGGGAGGTTTCACTATGGCAGGCGCAACGATTCGAATGGCAACAGAAAAACAGCACTCATTGCAAGAGATTCATGAGAAAATCCACTATATTGAAGGTGCAGAACAAATCTCAAAAACAGAGCAGGTAATTAACGATGTTGTTATTTGGACACTTGCATATGAAAAATGCTATTTTAGAACAGGCAGCTATACCAGCATGACCATCGTATTGACGGAACACGAGCAAGCGCAGACTGCTTGTGTAGTTGCTTCTGGCGGCGGTGGAGGTATTGTTAACTATAGTTATGGTGCAAACCGTAATTTTGCGAAGGAATGTGTTCAGGTCTTGGAGAAATGTGGCTTCACTATTGTCGAATCTGATTTAGAAATTAAGGGAAAAGGCTTTATTGAGCGACTCCTTAAATAAACACATTACGAACAATTCCAATTTACTCGAACAGATTAGGAGCAGGACCTGCGGGTCCTGCTCTTCTTGATTCTGGGGTCATCATGGAAACTACAAAATTCCCTCATAAACATTTCTGTATATAATATGGATGGTGGGAAGCCAAGTGGGATTATGTGAAAAAACCTTAAATTTTCAATGGTTTTTTGCTATAATTCATGACGAGACCCGTCACGGCAGAGCCCTTGAGGGACTTCTGAAGAGATATTTCAAGTAATATTTTTGAACCTTGCCGGTGGGGCTTGTCCCCACCGGTTTTCTGTGCTATATTTAAAATACACCAATAGGGGAGACCGTTAGTCTTCTTTAACAAAACGGTATTCAGAAAACGAAAGAGGGCATTTCACATGAAGGATATCCCGAAAGTCTGCCCCCAATGCGGCAACCGCAAAGGGTGGCAGGAGGAGATCAACGCCTTTACCTCCGGTGTTCCCACGGCGGCCTTTGGAAGGGTCTTTTTCGGTCAGAGAGGCATTCTGCTGTGGCCGATCCGTAAGCTGTTCGGGCTGAACAAAGTGACCTATTGCTGCAAAAGCTGCGGCTTTCGAAAGAAGTATCCCCTGAAATAGAATACCTGTAGAAAACAGTCGGACGGAGGCAGCTTGCCTCCGTCTTTTTTTGAGAAGAGGATATTATATCCGAAAAGATATTTGAAAAAAATATAAAAAAGTACTTGACAATAATAATAAGAACTGATATTATAATAGTAGAAATAATAATCATTCTTATTTAAGGAGGCAAGTACTATGAACGAGACCATCGCCCGCCTGCTCAATGCGCAGATCAACAAGGAATTCTACAGCGCCTACCTTTACCTGGATATGGCCAACTACTATGACAGCCTGGATCTGGACGGCTATGCCAATTACTACATGATCCAGGCCCAGGAAGAGCGGGATCACGCCCTGCTCTTCATGAAGTATATGCAGAATAACGGCCTGAAGGTGACCCTGGAGGCCATTGCTCAGCCGGATAAGGAATTTGCATCCATCCTGGATCCTCTGGTGGCAGCGGCAGAGCATGAGCGCTATGTGACGGCGCTGATCAACGCCATTTATCATGAAGCACATGAGGCCAGAGATTACCGCACCATGAAATTCCTGGATTGGTTCGTGGATGAGCAGATGGAAGAGGAGGATGCGGCAGATTCCATGATCAGCCGTTATAAGCTCTTCGGCTCCGACCCCAAGGGTCTGTACGCATTGGATCAGGAATATGCTGCAAGAGTCTATACCGCACCGTCCCTTGCACTGAACTAAAAAAATATTATACCGTTAGGAGGAAAATACATTGAAAATTCGGATCAATCGTGATATCGTAGAATTTACCCCGGAGCATGCCGCCGAGGCTGCGGAGCTGGAGGCTCTTTGGATCAAGATGGGCAACTGCCTTGGGAATACCAAGCGTCTGGAGCCCATGGGCGTTTACGTCCCCTCGGAGAACAAAACGGCCGTCTTCCACATTGAAGGGCTGAGTCAGCAGGAGAAGAACGAGATCCCTACCATCTATGCCCCTTATGACACAGATGTGTACTGCGTGACCTGCAACAAGACGCAGCACGTCAAGGCCGGAGAGGCTGTGCCCTTCTGCTGCGGCAGGCTGATGGAAATTCTGGACTAATTATTATTACAAGGAGGAAACGATTATGAAGTATGTATGCGATCTGTGCGGCTGGGTTTACGACGAGGAAGAGACCGGCGTGAAGTGGGAAGACCTTCCCGAGGACTTCGAGTGCGAGCTCTGCGGTGTCGGCAAGGATCAGTTCAGCGTAGAAGAATAAGAAAAACAAAAGTGCCGTCCCTTTTTTAAGGGACGGTACTTTTTTCTGCCGATCCAACGAGGAAACAGCTGCCTTTTCAGGGAAGCTATCCTATAGTTCCAAGATTTGTTTTCTGTGTTTTGCGCTTCTCCACAATGCATCTTGTGAGGCATTGCCTTAAACGCCAGCTTAAGTGGTGGGTAAAGGTCTCGCCGTCCTGCAGGAAATTGAAGCGATCCACCCCTTCCTCCAGGCTTTGAATGCAAGTATATACCGTATCCAGGGTTTGCAGCTCCTTGGGATAGCGCCGGATATTGGCTGCCACCATGGGGAGATAACTGTTCACAATGGCTTGGCGGGCATCGGCATCGCCAGCTTTCATTCTCGCAGCAAGGATCTTCTCCTCCGCTGCGGAGTGCTTCTGCATGCCACGAACCTTTTGGAAAAAATCCTCCGCACTGATAAAAAGCATTGCCATATAACTTCCTCCGATGAAGTGAGAGTAGCTTCTATGCATCTGTGGGGATCAAGGGAAGCTCCCAAAGTTCGAAAACGGCGCTGCCGAACAGAATCATTACCCGTTGATTCATCTTACCACAGTAGAATTATCCTGTCAATATATCAAACCAACCGCAGTTATGAAATGAAGATGAAGCGGTGGCTGCAACTGTGAAAACCGAAATAAAGAGAAATAAACGTATATAGAACTGTTTGCCGCACCTCGACAGATTCCGTAGGGTGCGATCCTGTTGCGGTACCCGAAAAAATCTTCGGGCTTACGCTGATCCTCGATTTTTTCGACCGCTGCCACTCGCTCGTCTCCCTTCCTCCGCCACAGGCGGCGGTCGACTCGCTCCCCACTGGGCGCACCGAAACCTGCTGCACCTTCGATAGACCCCGTAGGGGCAGGATACATCCTGCCCGTGGCACTGCAGAGCCGGTGAATGGTGAATGATGGTGG
>JAZNVK010000038.1:0-9030 GCA_045592805.1 Faecousia sp. | reverse complement strand
ATTAGCCGTAGGCGCATTGCCTGTCGGTGATGCCTCGGGCAGGATGTATCCTGCCCCTACGCATCCTGACGGTAGTGCGGTAGGTTTCGGCGCGCCTGGTAGTCGCGCCCTACGGTGGTAATTGGCACTGCGGCAAACTGTACGACAAATTTCTGTTTGACGGGCTAAATATTCCAAATTCGTGCCGAAGGCACACCACAGTTTTTAGTCCTTAGCCCTTAGTTATTAGTTTCAAAACAGACCGCCGAATGGACTTTTTGCTGTTGGCCTGATAAAAAATAAGCGCTGCCTCCAAATTTGTTTGGAGGCAGCGTTGATTATGATACTGTTTTTCTTTTCAGCAGCTGCTTTACCAGCAGGCTCAGACTTTGCAGCAGGAGCATCAGCAGCAGTAAGCCTGCAATCATGGCCAGAGCAAGGGGCTTATGGTATCGGGGTATCGTGCCGTCCAAAAATACGCCTCGCAATCCGATACCATAGAGTCCGTTTCCGTCATAAAGGATCAACAGTAGACCCAAAAGCAGATCAGCTCCAAGCCAGTGCCACAGCTTCAGCTCAAACAACAAAACTCCGGCAGTGGAGAACAGCAGCAGGGGAATCAGCAGCAAGGCTGTGGCTTCGTTGCTCTGGGGGTAGTACCGAGGGAACAGTTCGGGTAACAGCATGAACTGTATTCCATAGATCAGAACCGCAATCAAAAGCAGCAGGGAAAACTGCAGACCTCGACGAGGCTTTTTCATGGCCTTTACCCTCAGGGCAGTGCCTTAAAATCGTTATAGGCGATGAGATAGTAGGTGGGCTGCATATGGGGGTGGGTCATACCGCCGATATAGCAGGTGGCAAAGGCGGTTTTGGCTGTGGCATATTTTCCTGCGGTGTCGTAGCCTGTCAGAGGGCCTACGCCGCTGGCCATATTGGCAAGATTCTGCATGAGATAGGCGGGGGAGTAGGTGACACGGACATGCTTGATGCCGAAGGTGCCGCTGACGATGCTTAGCTGGCAGAAACGGGAGAGCTTCGCCTCATCCATCAGCGCCTGCACTTCCAGAAGCCGCTTCTCGGCGCCCTCCTGAGTGGTATGGTAGGCATTGCCGATGTTCACCTGGCCGTCGCTGCTGTTGTCCAGCACATAGAGCTGTTCTCTTGTACTGACGATAGCGGCAAAGGCTTTGAGCGCAGAGGAAATACCGCCGTTGTCGTTGTAATCCAGCCCGGTGAGCCATTCAAAGGTGCCTTCAGCATCACCGAACATATTGGAGTCCTCATAGTAGTCAGCCACGCTGATGGTCATGATCTTGCCGTATTTTTTGAATCCCCAATCGGGCAGGGGCAGGTAGGGGATCAGGTCATCGTTATTGGTCACGTTAAACACAGTTTTATAAGAAGCCGCACTGGGATCGGTGGTGCAGTAGGGGGCAGCAAAGGTATAGGTGAAGGAGGTGTAGTCGGGATGATCCTCAAAATAAGCGCCCAGAAGGTTCGCAATGGCGGCACCACGGGAGTGACCGTTGACAAAGATGGTCTTGGGGATAGAGATATCATCCAGGTTATGCCGCTGGATATAGTCCACAAATTTCGCAATAATGCGGTTGGTAGTTACATCAAAGCCCTTGTGATTGGCCTTGTTCTTCCAATCGGGATGGGAGGAGCCCAGGGCCTTGTAGTAGGAGGAGGTGTCAGCGCCCACGTCGAAATTGCTGCTCCATTCCGCATTGGTACCGTTGGTACCACGGACGTTGAGCACCAGGATCTCTCTTGTCTGACCGCCGTAGAGCACTGTGCGGTGTCCGATGACGATCTCAGACAGGTCATCCTTGTCCACGGAGTATTCGCTGGCGCGGAGGCGAATATCCTCCACATCCTGCAGACCGAAAATCTTGACAAAGTCCGTTGCGTTGTCGGAGCCGCCGGAGGCACCGCCGGTGACATCGATATACAGACCCTGATAAATATCGGAGGCGTAAAGGCTGCCCAGCACAGAGAGCTCTCTGTTATAGACGGTGTTGTTGCCGAAGAGCAGACGGTAGTCCACGGTGAATTCCACATTGCACTGCTCCTTGCCGTCGCTGTAGTACATCACGCCGGTGAAGTGGTTGTTGTCCGGGGCGACATCCTTCTTGTCATCGATGCCGTCATAGTCCGTATCGGTGAGGACGGGATTGCTGACGTACTGGTACATCATGACCTGACCGTACTGGGTATCGGTAATTACACCCTGGCTGACCTGGGTCAGAAGTGCATCCAGATCGATGTAGCCGGTGGGGCCATACTCTGCCAGCTCATCGACATCATAGATACCGTCACGGTCGGTGTCAACGGTGCTTCCGGCATAGGGCTCGGCATCCAAACGGACGGGGACGGGAATGGGACCATCCAGATAGATCCAGTAGCCGTCACCGACGATATCGCTGCCCAGCTGCTGCGCCAGGGTCATGAGCTCGGTGTAGAAATCGCCATAGATGTCCAGCCAGATGCCATCGGTGCGGGTGAAGAGGTCGGTATAATCATTCTTCAGCGCCTCAGGGGTGATGACGCAGCTGCGAACACCTTCATTCTCCAGCAGCTGGATCTCTGCCTCCATGGAGGGAATACCGTAACGGTTGTCGGTTTTGTAGGTTGCATCGGTGACCAGCACGAAGATTTTACCGGCGGAGGCGCGCATATCCAACAGGCGTGCGGTCTCCAGAGCATCCAGAGCGCACTCGGGGCGGTCGCCGCCAATACCCAGCTCCAGCTGGGAGATGGCCGTAGCATAAGCGTCCATGTCCACAAACCAGTTGGAAGAGCCGTTCTTGTGTACTCGGGTGGTGTCGTAGCCGTCGTATTCCAGATCCTGATAATCCACCAGAGCCAGGCTGGCGGAGATGCCTTCATCCTTCAGGGCTTCAACAAAATTGCCTACATTGGCCTTGACATTGTCGATCTCGTTGCGCATGGAGCTGGTTGTGTCAATAAGAAATACAATATCCGCCTGTGCCATAACCTTCTCGGCGGAACTGGTGTAGCGGTTCGTGTCGTCGGGATCGGAGACCACGGGCAGCTCCAGACCCAGCTCGTCAAAGAGCTTCTTTACATCCAGCACATAATAGGTTCCCTCACCGTCAATATCCGCGGAGAGAATGCCCTGATCGTAATCGGTGGGAAGGTAATCGGTAGTGCCATCCTCGTTGTATCTGCAGATCAGCAGGGAAGGGAAGCTGCTCTCACCGTGAGTGATATAGCTTACATCGTTGTAGCGCAGACGGAAGGAGAGCTGACCTTCTGTAATATCCCCGCCGTGCAGATCAAAGGCACGGCCGACGATGGCACGGCTGTCGCTGAAGCGGTTGGAGCCGGTGATCTCCATAGTCACGTTGCGGTTGATATTTCCCTTAACTTCAGCGGTCAGGGAGGGGATCACCAGGTTCTCCTCGCTGAGCAGGCGGGTGTCAATATTCTGCGTCCGGAGCGTCTGGACAAAGCGGCGCTCACCGTCGGGCGTTGTACCGTCGGAGACGGGATTTTGAGGATCTGTACCTAAAAGCAGTTCGTCACCGTCACAAAGCCCGTCGGAATCGCTGTCGTACAGGGCGGGATCGGTGCCGAGCGCATGATGCTCCTTAGCGTCGGAGAGACCGTCACCGTCGGAATCGGCTTTGGAGGGATTTGTACCCAATGCAAGCTCTGTGGCATTGTCCAGACTGTCGCCGTCGGAGTCCTCGTAAAGATCCGAAATACCGTTGCCATCGGTATCCGCAATCCGGGGATCCGTGCCGGTAACGTAGATTTCTGTATAGTTATCCAGACCGTCGCCGTCAGTATCGGTTTCATAGGGATCGATGCCGTAAAGCTCAGCAATATGCTCGGGGATCAGGGGAAGCTGCTCCTTCAGTGCCAGAAGAACGTGAAGCCGAGCCAGAACGGTAGCCAGCTGCCCACGGTCACTGTTACCCTCCGGTGAAAGCAGTTCCCGGGAGACACCGTTGACAAGACCGACGGCGACCGCCCAGTTCAGCGCATCCTTTGCATAGGCCGCGATTTGCTCGTAATCGGCAAATTGATCCAAAGCAGCGTCTTCGGCCAGAGGCAACCCCTTGTACTGGGCATAGCGGAAGAAAACCGTAACCATTTCCTGGCGGCTCATGGGCTGATCCGGCAGGAAGGTACCGTCACCGTAGCCCAGAGCCAGACCGATGGCCTGCGCCCAGCGGATGGCATCTGTGTACCAGACTCCGTCGGGAACATCCGTGAAGCCAAGCCCACGCTCCGAGGGCGCACCCTCGGCACGGAACAGAACCGTGATCACCATAGCACGGCTGGTCAGCGCCTGGGGCATAAAGCTGTCGCTGCTGACCCCGTCCATCAGCCCCTGTTCATAGACATAGGCGACGGAGTCGTAATACCAGTCGTCAGAAGAAACGTCGGAGAAGGGGAGGCTCTCCACTGCGCCCACTGCCGGGAGGCAGGACAGCAGCAGCGAAAGAGCAAGAATCAGAGAGAAAAAACGTTTTTTCATGTGCGCTCCTTTCTTAATCCAGAGATTCACTGAGATTGCGGTAGGCGCTGTCCAGAGGACTGTTGCGTTCCGCCTCGTTCTGATATTTGCCTACAGTTCTGGCGGCAATTTCCACAGGCAGAACCGTACCTGCACCGGCAACACAGCCACCGGGACAGGCCATGCCTTCCAGCAGACAGCCCTTGTATTTGCCGGCCTTTGCCATGGTCATCAGCTTGCGGCACTCCCGCAGACCCTCGGCACGGGCGGTATGGATCTCCAGATCCGGCTGCTCCTTGCTGATCAGATCTGTCACAGCCTTTGCCACACCGCCGGCCACGGCAAAGCCTCTGCCGGAGGCGCTGGCCTCATTGAGCACCACACTGCCCTCAATTTCCGCAAAGTCTACGTTTTTTGCTTCAAACATACCCTGCAGCTCTTCAAAGGTCAGGACGAAATCCACATCGGAGCGGATATCCTCCCGAATGGCCTCCAGCTTCTTTGCCGCACAGGGTCCCACAAAGACGACCTTACAGCCGGGGAACTGCTTTTTCATCAGGCGGGCGGTAAAGACCATGGGGGTCAGGGTCATGGAGATTTTTTTGGTTTCGCTGGGGAAGAGCTTGTAAATCATGGAATGCCAGGCAGGGCAGCAGGAGGTGGCCATATAGTCCTGTTCCTTGGGAACTTTCTCCAGGAAGTCCTTTGCCTCTTCGATGGTACAGAGGTCTGCACCCACAGCAACCTCCACCACGCGGTGGAAGCCCAGCATTTTCATGGCGGTAACGAATTTTTCGGGGGTGGAATGTTTACCGAACTGTCCGATAAAAGCCGGCGCTACAATGGCGATGACCTGATCTCCTTTGAGAATGGACTGGATGACCTGGAAAATCTGACCCTTGTCAACGATGGCACCAAAGGGGCAGCTGACCAGACACTGGCCACAGGCAACACATTTGTCCTGATGGATCACTGCTCTGCCGTGCTCATCGGAACCGATGGCATCCATACCGCAGGCGGCCTGACAGGGACGTTCCAGGTGGATAATGGCATGGTAGGGACAGGCTTTCTGACACTTGCCGCACTTGATGCACTTGCTGCGGTCAATAAGGCTCTTGCCGTTGACAAAGGAGATGGCTCCCACGGGGCAGACCTTCTGGCAGGAGGCGGCAAGACAGTTCTGGCAGCTTTCTGTCACATGATACTGGTTTTCCGGGCAGGCATGGCAGGCATAGGGGATGATGTTGATGAGCGGCGGCTCATAATACTGCTCTGCCACGGCGGCGGCATCCATGCCGTCGGTCATCAGGCTGCGGGTCTGGATGGGTCTGACACCGAGACCCATGGCAAGTCGAACACGCTCACCCGCAATGGCACGCTCCAAAAAAATGGACTCGCGGTGTAAGGGCTGGTCGCCGGGGACGATCACAAAGGGCAGTTCCTCCGCATGGGAGTAATCGCCTCCGGCATAGGCCATACGGGCAACTTCTGTAAATACTTTTTTTCGAATGTCGGTAATCAGAGAGGGGATTCCGCGCACAGGTCAGACCTCCGTTTCTTATGTTGGGACAGTGGCTAATGGACAGACCACATTCATTCTATTATACCATATCTCATTATATTGTATCGCTGGTGCTTTTTCAAGGGAAAAGTTACTGACACCCCATAAATACGGCGAGAATTGTCAGAACCCTCCGTATTTTCCGAGCATATGCTGAAAAGGGGAGAGCCCCAAAGGAGGAATGAATGTTGGAATATTTAACGCAGGCATTTGCCGGAGATCGGGGACGTGTGGCATCCAAGGGGGACGACCGCATGGGACACCTGCCCCGGCAGGCATATCTTGCCAACCCCTACGTCCCCTATCAGCCCAATAACCCGCCCACCTATGCCGCCAAGAAAGCAGTCATCCGTGGAACACTGTTTCCCGGTCTGGATCTTCCCTTTATGGGTCTGGTCAACGAAAAGCCCCTCAGCGACACGCCCCTTCACGAGCTGCAGACCCTGTGCTTCGCACTGACGGAGCTGGGTCAGTATCTGGACACCCATATGGACGATGAGGAGGCATTTCAGCTTTTCCGATCCTATGCAGAGCTCTACCGCAAGGGGAAAGAGGAATACGAAAAAATGTGCGGCCCTCTGACGCTGACCGCTGCGGCAGAGCGGGAGAACTACGCATGGATGCAGGATCCCTGGCCCTGGGAATACGCTGCAAACTGCAGAAAGGAGGGCTAAGAGATGTTTGTTTATGAAAAGAAACTTCAGTACCCCGTAAAAATCGCCAACACAAACCCCAAGCTGGCAAGTATCATCATTTCCCAGTACGGCGGCCCGGATGGGGAGCTGGGCGCATCTCTGCGCTATCTCTCCCAGCGCTACTCCATGCCCTACCCGGAATTAAAGGGTTTGCTCACGGACATCGGTACAGAGGAAAAATATTGTGCATTATAAAAGCAGGGCAAATTTGCCCTGCTTTATCTGTTCGACATATTGGAATTTATTAGTGTTCTTTTTCCTCGGTCTCTTTGCTCTTTTTTGAATAAGATGAACCAAGGCGAAGAAATGTTAAGCCAAAACATAACCACACAACACCGTTAGAATTATGGTTTCCACCAACAAAACTTATGATTGCTGCTAAGCCGAACGATACTGCAGCTACATAGTAAATTGTTGCACTTACTTTATCGTTTTTCATAGAATCACACACCTAACAAAAAGCAAATCCATCTATCTGTATTGCGGATAATTATTTCAGCTTATGAAGTAATCTCATTTTACGTTCTCTAATTTTAGACGCATATTTGCCTGTCATGATAACACCAAGAATCATCATGCCCAATGTTATGCCCAGACACAGTCCGCCAAAGAAATTATCGGCATTGTCGGTAAAGAATAGTATCATATAAATGACAACCGCCGTAAATCCACCGACAAAAAATCCATTCATTATTCTGGTTGCTTTCATTTTACCTTCGTTGTTCAATTCCGTAACTTTCAATACAGTTTCTTTCAATTCTTCATTCATTTTCTCGCTTTTCCTTTCTCCATCAATTAATTCTCGCAAATCAACTTCATAATAATCTGCCATTTCAATAAGAATATCTACATCTGGAAGATTACTGCCAGTTTCCCATCTTGATACAGACCTACGGGACACATTAAACTGTTCTGCAAGTTGTTCCTGAGTAAGCCCTTTTTCTTTGCGGAGTTGTTTGAGAAATTCTCCGATTTTAATCTGATTCATTTTTTCGCCCTCCTTTCAAGAACATCATACATAGAAAGCCTCGAAAAATACAGGACACAAAGCGAGCAATGCCTTATTTTTTAATGAGACACCGTTGTCTCATCTGACTTTCCATCGCGAAAGTTCAAGTTTGTCGAACTGATTATATCACAGATATACCATTTTTTCAATCTCCCAGTATTAACTCTGCCAAGGCACTAAAAAAGTAGTCAGGCGGGAATTGGTCGGGGTGTATCATTCGCTCATACTCTCGTTGCTGATATTTGCGGTATACCTTTATAATCGCCTTTTGCTGAGCAATCTCTTTTGGTGTGGGTTTTGGTGTCGGTTCGGGGGTGTCTGTCTGTGCCTTGGGAGCGGTCTGCAGGGACAGTAATTCGTTGAAGTCCGCGAGGTCTATTTTATCATTGCTCATTCGCTCACGACCTTTCTTCACCCTGCTGACGGTCAATGCTCCGCTGATACTCTGCGAACTGCTCCTTTTGCCCTGTACGGACTATGTACTGTGCCATCTCTGCCGACAGTTTCAACCCACTGCCTTGGAACTTCTCTTTTAGGGTGGCGTACTCCTCTGCCAGTTTCTGTGCCTTGTATTTGAGTATGTCGATACTGCCCCTCAGACCCTGCTCTCTGCGGAGCGTTACCTCGCCAGTCATTATGCTGACCTCATAACCAAGGCCCTCTTCTACCGCCTTGCTGAGGTCGTGGTGGAATGTGGTCAATGCTCTGCGGTCTACCAACTCATTGGCGGACACCTTGTAAATGTCCTTTTTGGGGTCGTGGAAGACCGGCACAAAAAGGTAGTGCAAGTGTCCTTTTGGTCGTTTGCTGCCGTCTTCGTTTCGAATGATTCCACCTTCGTCATTATGTACCCATGCGGATACAGTGTGAGGGTATTGTTTCTTTAAGTGATTATAAACTGCTTGGAAAAAATGCTCCTCATCACCCTCTTGCACATTCTCAGGGAGTGTCACGACCCAACTACATACCACCCGCAAATCCTTTCTGTTGTTGATGGTCAGCGAATACCCATCGGGTAGTGTCTCCCCTCGCATAATTCGCTCATACTGCCGTTGCTGGTTGGCGGGGACACCATTTTCATTCAAACACAGATTGTAATTCAAATGGGTTCGGGTCGTGTCTATCTCCTTATTGCCGAAATTTGCATATCGTTTGTGCCCGTTCTCGTCGATGGTGTATGCTCTGCGAACATGGGCAAAGATATGCCCCAACCCTTGCTTGCTAAATTTCTCATAATGTGCCATATGACAACCTCCTTCAAAAATTTGCAACCGCTATAATCGTTGCTCAA
>JAZNVK010000037.1:0-4874 GCA_045592805.1 Faecousia sp. | reverse complement strand
CCACCTGTGGCCGTGGCAATCCGCATCCTTAAAAACTACCGTTTTTACACTAAATTCCCATATAATCGAAACATTTTTGGAACGGATTGCCACGTCGGGCTTACGCCCTCCTCGCAATGACATGGCTTTTCGGTAGCCTGTGCCTCTATTGAAAAGGTGGATTTAGACTGAAGAAAACAGTTCGACAAACATCTATTTGACGGTGGTGCGGTGGGATCGGATTGTGCTGCGGGCGAATACGTGGGATCTCCCCTGCGATAATGACCGACAGACCGACAGATATCTGTCTGTTGCTTTTTGGCTCGGGTGGTGGTAAAATGAATGGAAAAAAGGAGGTGCGGCTGTGGGAGAGAAGTTTCATACTATCAATGGACAGGGGCTGTGCATTCATAAAGAGGTTTCCTATGGCTGGCGCCGGGTGAAGCACAATGGCTGCGGTCTGCTGGCGGCCTATAATGCCCTGGGAATTCTCAACAGACCCATGGATTTCTTCGAAATCCGAAAGCACTTCCACCGTTCCTGGAAACCCCGTTTTCGGGGGACCAGTGCCTTTGAGCTGCGGCGATTTTTCCGCAAGCAGGGGCTGGAGGTGCTCTGGCTCCGTGAAGCAAACCGGGTGGAGCAGCATCTGAAAGAGGGCGGTGTTGCCGTGCTGCTGCAGTGGAACCGCCGCTTCAAGCGCTGGGATCTGCCGAACCCGATCAAGGGCGCCCACTTGATCGCCGCCACCTGGGAGGGGGATCATCTGGCGGTCTATAACCGCTATTCCAATCAGGCGAAGGTCTACCGCTACGACTCCATAGAGGCGCTGTACGACACGCCCAAAATGATCTGCGCCCTGTATCTTCCGGGGAAAACCGTCCGCAGGGCTACCCCGGAGGATCTGGATGCCCTGACGGCGCTCTATGACCGCACGGTGCAGCAGTTGGAGCAGACCGTGAACTATCCCAAGTGGGAGTACGGTGTCTATCCCTGCCGGGACAGTGTGGCAGCTGCCATTGAGAAGGGGGAGCAGTATCTCTGCGAGGAAAAGGGAGAACTGCTGGGCGCGTTTATTCTCAACGAAGATCCCAGGGGTGCCTATGAAAAAGGGCAGTGGAAGCAGGAACTGCAGGAAGGGGAGTACGGTGTGATTCACACCCTGGCGGTGCCGCCGGAGGCACGGGGTCGGGACGTGGGCAGAGCCATGGTGAATTTCTCCATCCTGGAGGGGACAAAACGGGGCTACAAGGCGCTGCGCATGGATGTGGTGCCGGGGAATTTGCCCGCCATCCGCCTCTACGAGAAGCTGGGCTTCACCTACGCCGGAGAGGAAGACCTGGAGCGCAACCACCCGGAGATCCCCACCTTTGCCCTGTACGAAAGGGCGCTGAAATAAGCAACAGGCAGCTGCGAAAAAAGCAGCTGCCTGTTTTGGGTTGGTACAGGAAAGGGAAATGGATTATAGAACTAAGGACGAATAACTAAGGACTAATAGCTGAGGTATCGGCTCCGCCGATGGAATTTGAAATTGAGTCAAATAGATGTTTATCGGTCTGGTGGCTTCCACCTAAATCTATCTTTTCAATAGTGAAATAATCTACCGAAAAGCCATGTCATTGCGAGGAGGGCGTAAGCCCGACGTGGCAATCCGTTCCCCTAAATGTTTCGATTATATGGGAATTTGGTATAAAACGGAGGGTTTTAAGGATACGGATTGCCACGGCCACAGGTGGCCTCGCAATGACATTGCGTAATAGGTTGTCTCTCACATAGTACGAAATTATTCCTAATACCGGAGGCTTTGGCTGCATCCAGCTGTTCGGCAAATTTCTGTTTGATGGGCTAAATATTCAAAAGCTGTGCCGTAGGCCTCAGTTTTTAGTCCTTAGTTGTTAGATATTAGTTCGCAGCAGCGCTTACAGGGTCAGGACATGGCGATCCTGTACCAGGCCGGTTTCTGAGAGGTACTGCCGCTCTAAGTGATCCATGAAAGCGCCGGGGGTTTTGATGCCCATGATGTGGGCGTGTCCCAGCTCCGTTTTGCCCAGGAGGGAGTCCGTCAGGCTGACGCAGTTGATGGTGGGAATGAAATAGCGGCGGAAACGGCCTCGGACAATGCGGTAGAGGTGGACACCGGGGATCTGCTGCAGCCGTGAGACATAGGCTTTGGGCGGCAGGGAGGGATTCCAGGGCTCCAGACAGGTATCCAGCTTGGCGACCTCTCCCCGCAGGATCTCCTCCTGCTCCGGATCCAGCTTCAGGCGGTAGCGAATGACCTTCTTATGAAAATGCTCCATGCAATAGGCGAGATAGGCATCCCGTGGGGCTTTCATCAGAATGCCTCTGCCTACGGTTTTGAAAATATGCTGGTGGGCGGGATCGTAGGCACCGTAGGTGTAGGTCCAGCCGTCCAGACAGAGCTCACAGTGGCCTGCCACGGAGATGCCGTGGGGAGAAACCTGGAAAATTACCTCCACAGTTCCCTTTTCTCCATGGAGGGGCGCCTCCGGCAGCAGCTCCGCCGTGCGGAGGGGGATCAGCAGACCGGTGAGGTCGGGCAATGCCAGACGGATATTGCGCAGAACCTTATTGACCTTACGATTCTTGACCAGCAAGGACATAAAGTCACAGATCTGCCCCGTGCCGAAGATCATCAGCAGCACGCCGATGGCGATAAACAGTGCCTGCTCACGGCCCTTATTGACATCAAAGAGGATCACACGGAACAGCTCCGCGCCCAGGGCGGTGGCAACCACCGAGGCAACGAAGAAGGGCCAGCTTCGGGCGCGGGCGTAGAGGAAGGTGTCGATGCCCTTGACCGTGACGATAAAGCTGAGGTACAGCAGCAGGAAGATCAGGAAGGCTTCCCGGGAGAGGAAGGGCAGCACTACCAGAAGCGCCAAAATGGCTGTTTCAAAAAGCAGCAACAGCACCGCCGTCAGGCTGACCTGACGGTTTTTCTTCAGCACGGTGACAAAGCCGGCAATTGCCCGCAGGGGAACCATCTGGGTGACCAGAATCAGCAGAAAGAGCATGGCCTCCTGCCGCCCCTGCATCAGCAGCGGTCCCACCGCAAGCAGGCAGAGCCCACTGAACAGTGCCAGCAATAGCATTACAATTACCATAGTAAAATAGTCCTTTTTTCGACGTAATACTATTATAATCTATGGAAATCGCTCTGTCAATCGATGAATGGGGGAGTTTCTGGTGGAAATCAACAAAATTTGCGTTGAAAAACTGTAGAAACTGCTATTGGAAAATCTTTTTACAATATGATATGATATAGTCACTATGGTAGGGGCATCTACTCCACAAAATAGATGCAGACCGCCAAACAAAGGAGGAAACAGCATCCGCAAGACTTGCGGTGCGGCAGTGTGGAGACCTGTCGCAATGCGTCAGGCGTAAATTTTGCCTGCGCGAGGTACGGCGATGCGTGCGGAACCTGACAGCTTCCGTGGACGCGAGCGGTGGCTGCCGTATCAAAGTCAAAGCCTATGTCAACTGTCAGACTGCAAAACAGCAAGAAGATCTACCACATCACCGAGAAAAAGAAGAAAAAGAAGAAGGGCGAACCGGAGAAGAAGGTCAACCTGCAGATCACCGATGAGGGTGTCGTAGCGGTTCAGGAGTTCAACCTGGATATCGCTGACGGCGAATTCATCGTGCTGGTCGGTCCTTCCGGCTGCGGCAAGTCCACCACCCTCCGTATGGTGGCAGGTCTGGAGGAGATCTCCGACGGCGAGCTCTACATCGACGACCGCAAGGTCAACGACGTGGCGCCCAAGGATCGTGACATCGCCATGGTCTTCCAGAACTACGCCCTGTACCCCCACATGACCGTCCGTGAGAATATGGCCTTCTCCCTGAAGCTGAAGAAGCTGCCCAAGGCCGAGATCAACGAAAAGGTCAACGAGGCTGCGGAGATCCTGGGTATCACCGAGTATCTGGATCGTAAGCCCAAGGCTCTGTCCGGCGGCCAGCGTCAGCGTGTTGCCATCGGTCGTGCCATCGTCCGTAACCCCAAGGTTCTTCTGATGGACGAGCCTCTGTCCAACCTGGACGCCAAACTGAGAAACCAGATGCGTGCCGAGATCATCAAGCTCCGTAAGCGCATCCAGACCACCTTTATCTATGTTACCCACGACCAGACCGAGGCCATGACTCTGGGCGACCGCATCGTCATTATGCGTGACGGCTTCATCCAGCAGATCGGCACGCCTCAGGAGGTCTTTAACCATCCCAAGAACCTCTTCGTCGCCGGCTTCATCGGCACGCCCCAGATGAACTTCTTCAACGCCAAGCTGCTGAAGAAGGGCGACAGCTACTGCGTAGAGCTGCTGGGCAAGTACGTAGAGCTTACCGAGCAGCAGAATGCCGCTCTGAAGGCAGCACAGACCCCCGAGATGGATATTATTCTGGGCATCCGTCCTGTGAATATGGGTCTGACCACCGCCGAGGGCTTCGATGCCATGATCGATGTCTCTGAGATGATGGGCAGCGAGATGCACCTGCATATGAGCGTTGCCGACAAGGATGTAGTTGCTGTCATCCCCACCGCCAACCTGGATCTGAACCTGACCCGCAGCGGCTCCGCCGTCCGCTTCACCTTCGATCCCGCCCTGGTACATCTCTTCAACGCCGAGACCGAGGAGAACCTCATCTGAATTCCATAAACAACCAGGCTGCTCCGCCAAAAAGCGGAGCAGCCTGGTTTTGTTGGAAACAGAAATGACAGGGAGAAGCATAAGCGGAAATTTAGCGTTGGAGTGGTGAATGATGAATAGTGAATGGTGAATGGCGAAGGTATGCGCTTTGCGCATTGATTTTAAATAAATCGGCGGAGCCGATACCTCCATTATTCACTATTCACCATTCGTTATTCACCAAAT
>JAZNVK010000036.1:0-3885 GCA_045592805.1 Faecousia sp. | reverse complement strand
CTGTTTATAAACTAATAACTAACAGCTAAAGACTAAAAACTGTGGTGTGCCTACGGCACGGATTTTGAATGTTTAGCCCGTCAAACAGAAATTTGCCGAACTGTTGGCTGCACTGCCAATTACCACCGTTGGTCGGGGGCTTGCTCCCGCCGGCGGCCGAAAATCACAAATTTGTACCGCATTAAGGCGAATTCGTGCAATGTTGTGAGATATTTTCTCTGCTCCGATGGAGCAGAGACGGCGGGAGCAAGCCCCCGCCCTACGGCGTCATAAGAAGGTGCGACAGTTCGAGAAACATCTATTTGACTCTATTTCAAATCCCATCGGCGGAGCCGATACCTCAGTTATTCGTTCTTAGTTATTAGTCCTTAGTTATTAGTCCTTAGTTATTTCACGATCTGCCCGGATTCTTTCCCTTGGGTGTATAAAAGCTCAGTCGCTTCGGCTACAATTCTTCCGTGAAAAGGAGGGAATTGCTTTGGATCAGCGCAGCATTCGTCTGGCTTACAGCCTGAGCTGTCTTTTGGGGCACAGCTATGTGGGAACGGAGCATCTGCTTTTGGCGCTGGCACTGCTTCCCGGCAGCACTACACGGCTTCTGGACAGCCAGCTGCTCTCCGCCGGAGAACTTCTGGGACAGTTGCTGGAGCAAAACGGCTTGGGATGCCAAAACACACCCCTGCTCTACGGCTTCACAGACCATGCCCAGGCCGTTCTTCACCGCTGTGCAGAAAGTCACTGCAGCCTGACAGAGGCGCTGCTGCGACAGGAAGACAGCGGCGCTTACAGGCTGCTGCTGCGCTGCGGGGCAGATCCGTCTGCGCTATTTACCCTTCTATGTCTGGGCGAAACCGCCCGAAAGGAGCAAAACAAGGAAAACATGAGACTTTTAGACCAGTTTACCGTGGATCTGGTGGAGCGTGCTCAGACCGCCGACCCCATCATCGGGCGGGATCGTGAGATCCGGGCGGTGCTGCAGATCCTGTCCAGAAGGCAGAAAAATAACCCCGCCCTCATCGGAGAGCCGGGCGTAGGCAAGACCGCCATCGTGGAAGGGGTGGCTCTGGCATTGGCTACAGGACAGGTGCCGACGCCTCTGCGGGGCAAGCGACTGCTGTCTTTGGATATGTCCGCGGTGCTGGCAGGCACCAAATACCGTGGCGAATTTGAGGAGCGGATTCGGGATATTCTGGCAGAAGTGCGACGGGTACGGAATGTGATCCTCTTTGTGGACGAGATGCACACCTTAGTGGGTGCCGGAGCAGCGGAGGGTGCGATCGATGCGGCAAATCTGCTGAAGCCCGCCCTGGGTCGCGGAGAGCTGCAGCTCATCGGTGCCACCACCCTGACGGAGTACCGCAAATTCATCGAAAAGGATGCGGCATTGGAGCGGCGCTTCCGCACGGTGCAGATCAATCCTGCCTCCCGGGAGGAGACATTACGGATCTTAGAGGGGCTGCGCCCCCTTCTGGAGCAGCACCACGGCCTTGCCATCACCCGGGAGGCCATGGAGGCGGCGGTGGAATACAGCTGCCGCTATTTGCCGGACAAGTTTCTGCCGGACAAGGCAGTGGATCTGCTGGACGAAGGAGCAGCCTGCTGTAGAATCGCCGGAGATGCACTGCCCGGGGATGAGGCAGGTCTGGCTCTGCAGGATCAGCTGCAGCAGGCGGTACGGGAGGGCGCTTACGAAAGGGCTGCAAGCCTGCGGGATCGGCTGCTGAAGAAGAAGGAAGCACCCCCCACCCAGGTGCTGGCAGCAGACATTGCCGCCGCCGTTTCCAACCGCACGGGCATTCCCATCGGCAGCTTAAGCCACGGGCAACGGGATCGGCTGCTGAAGCTGGAGGATACCCTGAAGGAGAAGATCGTGGGGCAGGACGAGGCCATTGCGGCGGTCTGTCGGGCGGTGCATCGGGGCAGAAGCGGTCTGGCAGAGGAGAGCCGTCCCGTGGCGGCGCTGATGCTCACAGGTCCTACAGGTGTGGGCAAGACGGAGCTGTGCAAGTGCCTTGCCGAGGCGGTCTACGGCAGCCGTGAGGAGCTGATCCGTCTGGATATGTCGGAGTATATGGAGAAGCATGCGGTTTCCCGTCTTTTGGGTGCGCCTCCCGGCTATATCGGCCACGGAGAGGGCGGCGAACTGACAGAGAAGGTGCGGCGCAAGCCCTATTCCCTGGTGCTGCTGGACGAGGTGGAAAAAGCCCATCGGGATATCTGCGGTATTCTGCTGCAAATTTTAGAGGACGGGGTGCTCACCGATGCCTGCGGCAAAAAGGTGGATTTCCGCAACACCCTGCTGGTTATGACCTCCAACCTGGGCAGCAGCGGCGAGATGAAGGGCGGTCTGGGCTTCGGCCAAAGTCGGGAGCGCCAACTGAGTCGGCTGCTGCAGAACCACTTTAGTCCGGAGCTTATGGGGCGCATCGACTGCATTGCGGGCTTCTCCCCGCTGGGAGAGGAGGCGCTGGAACAAATTGCCCGTTTGCGGCTGAAAGAGCTGATGCAGCGCTGTCAAAAGCTGGGGCTGAAGCTGGCGGAAACGGGAGAGTTGGGGCAATATTTCGCAAAAAAGGCCGCCGGGCGACCCTCCGGCGCCCGGGCGCTGCGCAGTCTGATCCGAGAGGAGCTGGAAGCGCCCATTGCCGCTCAGCTGCTGCAGGAGCAGCCGCCCACAGCGGTCAATGCGCAGATATGCGAGGGCAGGCTCTGCCTGTCCTACGGCTAAAGGCAAAAGAAATCACCCCAAGGGTTTTCCCTTGGGGTGATTGGCTTGTACTTAGTCAGCAACATAGGGCAGCAGAGCGATCTGACGGGCACGCTTGATAGCGATGGTCAGCTGACGCTGGTGAGCTGCGCAGGTACCGGTGGTACGGCGGGGCAGGATCTTGCCACGCTCGGAAGTGTAGCGGCGGAGCTTGCCTGCTTCCTTGAAATCGATGGCAGTTACCTTATCGACGCAGAAGTTACATACCTTCTTACGCTTACGGGGACGAGCCTTCTCGTTAGCCATGATGAAATCCTCCTTCTTCGAATACTCAGGTGAAAAAGTTCAGTAATTAAAAGGGCAGCTGGCTGTCGTCATCCTCGATCATGGAGAAGTCGGATGCGGGAGCGGGAGCCGCAGGAGCACTGTAGCCATAGTTGGCTGCGGGTGCGGGAGCGGAACCATAAGCCGGAGCAGAGCCGTAGGCAGGAGCGGAGCCGTAGGCGGGAGCGCCATAGCTGTCGCCTGCGTCACGTCTGGAGTCACCGAAATAGACATTGTCGGTAATGACTTCAGCGCTGCGGCGCTTGTTGCCCTCTTTGTCGGTCCAGTTGCGAATCTGGAGACGACCGCAGACCACTGCCATGCGGCCCTTGGTGAAATACTTACTGACGAACTCAGCGGTATTGCGCCATGCCACGATGTCAATGAAATCTGTTTCCTTCTCGCCGGTGGTGGAGCTTGCGAAGTCACGGTCCACAGCGAGAGTGAATGTGGCCACAGCCACGCCGGAGTTGGTCCGACGGAGCTCGGGGTCACGGGTAAGACGACCCATGAGAACGATATGGTTCAGCATGAATTGGCCTCCTTACTCTTCGACAGCGACGATCAGGGAACGCAGGATGCCGTCAGTGATCTTGAACACGCGGTCCAGCTCAGCGGGGAGCTCGGGCTTGCATTCGCAGTTCATGAGGACATAGTAGCCTTCGGGCAGATCGTTGATGGGATAAGCCAGACGGCGCTTGCCCCACCCCTCGATACCAGTGAGAGTACCTTCTCCCTCAACCATCGCCTTGAACTTTTCCACGAGAGCGGCGATACCCTCTTCACCCTTAGCGGGGTCGATGATATAGACGATCTCATACTTGCCGGAAATCTTAGCCATTGTTGTGTGCACC
>JAZNVK010000035.1:0-21001 GCA_045592805.1 Faecousia sp. | reverse complement strand
GGGCCGTATGGCCCAGTTCCCCGCTGATGCGGTTCTGCCCAAGGTCTTCGGCATCCACTGCGGCTGGATCATCGTTCTGGTGCTTGTGGTTGTGGTTTACATTTATATGAATCACACAAAACAGGGCTATGAGATCGCCGTCATCGGTGACTCTCTCAATACGGCCCGCTATGCAGGCATGAACGTAGGTGGCATTATGATGCGTACCATGTTCCTCTCCGGCGCAATCAGCGGTCTGGTTGGCTTCATCGTTGCCTCCGGTGCCAACGGCACTCTGGCCAGCGATATCGCCGACGGTGTTGGCTTCACCGCCATTACCGTGGCCTGGCTCAGCCAGCTGAATTCCTTCGTGATGATCGTCATCTCCATGCTGCTGGGCATTCTGACCATGGGTGCAGATACCCTGCAGACCAACCTGAACGTTCCCGTCTCCATCTCTCACATCATCATCGGCCTGCTGCTGTTCTGCATGCTGGGTTGTGAGTTCTTCATCAACTACCGTATGATCCTGCGCTCCAAGGCACACGGAAAGGAGGCAGCTTCCAAATGAACGAAATCATCACCTTCGTTGTCGCTTTAATCGTTGCGGCAATCTCCTACTCCACCCCCCTGCTCTTCGGTACGCTGGGTGAAATCCTGACGGAGAAGTCTGGCAACCTGAACCTGGGCGTTGAGGGTATCATGTATATGGGCGGCGCCATCGGTCTGGGCGGTGTCTTCTACTACGAGAAGATTGTAGGAGAAGGAAATGCCAATATCATCGTAGCCTTTGCAGTTGCGCTCCTGTTCGCTTTGCTGGCAGGCGTTCTTGCCTCCCTGATTTTCAGCTTTATCACCATCACCCTCCGTGCCAACCAGAACGTTACCGGTCTGGCGCTGTCTATCTTCGGTACCGGCGTCGGTCAGTTTGTGGGTGAGTACATGCGTATTCAGGCCGGTGGCTATGTCTCCATCAGCAACGGCCTGAAGGAAGCCTTTATTGCCTCCCCCTTCCCCAAATTCCTCCAGGAGATCCCCTATCTGGGCGATATCCTCTTCGGCCACAGTTTCTTCTTCTACCTTGCTGTGGTTCTGGCCATCTGTATGCATTTCTTCCTGAAGAAAACCCGTACCGGTCTGTACCTCCGTTCCGTTGGTGAGTCTCCCGCTACCGCAGACGCTGCCGGCATCAACGTCACCAAGAACAAGTATCTGGCAACCGTTATTGGCGGCGGTATCTCCGCCATCGGCGGCATGGTCTACATTGTCACCCTGGCAGGCTGTACCTGGAACCACGAGGGTCTTGCCGGTTTCGGCTGGCTGGCCGTTGCCCTGGTTATCTTCTGCCTGTGGAGACCGCTGTCCGGCATTTGGGGCTCTGTGCTCTTTGGTGCGCTGATGATCCTGTACACCCGTCTGCAGATCCCCTTCATCCCCACGGAGCTGTACAAGATCCTGCCCTATGTGGTCACTGTGGTTGTGCTGGTCATCTCCAGTATGCGTAACAACAAGGAAAAGCAGCCTCCCGCTTCTCTGGGTCTGGCCTATTTCCGCGAAGAAAGATAAACAAACTCTGCGGAGTACCTTAACGGTACTCCGCAGAATCTTTTCATATCGTTTATTCTTTGTTCACAACTGATGGCCTGATATCTGGTATGATATAGCCATGGAACAGGTTTTTCCTCCCTTTCTCCTGTTCCAAAACCGCTGCCGATGCCGCAAGGATACTTGCGGATGAGCCGACGGCAGCACAACAGTTTGATCGAAAAACGACACCCCCGTGACTTCCGGTCACGGGGGTGTTGTTGTTTATTCTTCCGGTTCAGAAGAAGCGGTCTCTTCTTCTGTGGGAGCTTCGGTGGGTTCTACCGGCGCATAGGTCTTATCCGCATCGGAGAGATCCCTGGCATAATCGTAATTATGGAAGACAAAATCCACCGCAGGATACATATTGGTAATAATACCACGGCTGACATTGATGGCATAGCTCTTGAAAACCACGGGGCATATCGGTGCCTTCTTCATGAGCTGTGAGCAGAGCTCCACATAGCTGCCGGAATTTTCCAATGCCTTATCACACAAATCCTCCAGGCTCTCGCTGTCGATAGAGCCATAACAGAGGCTTCCGTTTTCATCAAAGAATTCGCTGAGATCGAAGTTTGCCGTCAGACGGGTCTCGCCGTAATAAAGGTCAAAATCACCGTCCTCCAGAGCCTCCTCATAGCTATCCCGATCCACAATGCTGACACGGAGATTCAAACCGTAGGATTTAAGCACATCGCAGAGGTAGCTGGCCGCAGCCACCCTGGTCTGATCCTCGGAGCAAACCAGGAAAATACCTACGTGATTCTCATACTCCTCGCTGGTCAGCACACCGGAATTGGACAGCGCCTCCATAAAGCTGGCAGGCGCATAGTCGTAATTCTCCGCAAGTTGGGGATCGAAGAGGTCCGATTGGGGCGAACAGGGCAGCTCACTTGCCACCGCAAAGCCGCTGTAGACGCGGTTCACAAGAGTCTCACGGTCAATGATGTAGGTCACAGCGGCGCGAAGGGTGTCGTTGGTGAAATAACCGCTGTAGAGATTGAAACCGATATAGTGCATAATAGTGGTGGGCGCTTCCCAGACCTCAAAATCACAGCGGAAGCCTACCGCCGCAGGGGAATTGGGATCAAAATAGACCAGATTGGTACCGCCGAACTCAAAATTATCTCTTAAATCATTGGCCTCGGTGCAGATCTGCAGCTGGATCTCGTCGTAATCCAGAACCGTAAACCCCTCCTGCCACCAGTAGGGATTGCGCACCAGCTTGACGCTGCGGCTCACATAAGGACCGGTACCTATGGGCAAGGCATCCTCCTCCGTTCCCATCTTTACAACGGGAATATCCAGCACCATGGCCAAATTCTCATAGGGAGTATTCACCTGCACCAGAAGGGTCTTGTCATCCTCGGGAATGTAATAAACCACATGGCTCAAACGCTCTTTATACAAGGGGCTCTTTTTGGCGGCGGCAATGGATGCCTCCACATCTGCTGCGGTCACCGGCGTGCCGTCGGAGAACTTGGCATCTACCAGGGTGAAACGGTAGGTTCTGCCGTCGTCAGAGACCCGGAAGCTCTCACAGAGCACCGGCTCTGCCCGGAACTGCTCGTTAATGGTAAACAGTCCCTCGTACATCAGAGAGAAAATGGCACGGTTTGCCGTGGCGGTGCAGAGATAGGGATTCAGACCAAAGGCCGGCAGATAGGAGAGGCCAAAGGTGGGGTACTCCTTCTCCGGTGCCTCGGTAGGGATCACGATCTCCTCATACTCCTGAAGTACGGACTCTGTGGTGGAGGCGGGTGTGGGCTGGGTTGTACCGCCGCAGCCGCTGAGCAGCAGCACCAGGCACAGACACAGGCTTAGAATTCGCTTCATTCTTCCTCCCCCTTCAGCATGATAACAGCCGCCAAAGATCCCCGTTCTCCGCCCACACGGCGGTGAGACCAGAAGCGCAGGGGTTCACATGCAGTACATGCTTCCGCAATATCGATTTGCGTCACGCCCAGCTCCCGAAGGGACAGGGCATTCAGTCCCTTCAGATCCACACGGAACTTGTCCCCGACGGGGCAGATGTAATTCTGCGCTGCAGCGCCATAGGCTGCCAGCATGGCATCGGGAACATCGTTGTGAGTCTCGAAGCAGCACTGCCCGATACAGGGGCCAATAGCAGCAAGGATATTCTCAGGACGGCAGCCGAATTCCTCTTTCATTTTCAGAACCGCTTTGGCGGCAATCTTCATAGCCGTTCCCCGCCAGCCGGCATGAACAGCGCCGATTGCTTTGTTCACGGGGTCATAGAGCAGCACCGGTGTGCAATCGGCGGAGAAAACCGTCAGAGCGGTAAAGGGCTCGTTGGTGATCAGCCCGTCGCAGCCCTCTTCTGTCTCCCGAAGCAGACCTCTGCCCCACTGTTCCTTTCCCACACGCTCCACAATATCGGAGTGGATCTGTTTGGTAAAGACCGTATGGGTGGGGTCAAAGCCTACAGCCTGCCCCAGAATTGCATAGTTCTTGCGCACGTTCTCCGGCGCATCGCCACGGTGAACGCCCAAATTCAGAGAGGCCAGATGTCCCTCGCTGACACCGCCGTAGCGGGTGGAAAAGCAGTGGGACGTTCCCTCCAAAAGGGAGCTGCGGAAATATTCCAGGCTGCCTTCTTTTACACAGGTCACGCTCATTACTTCGCCTCATCCTTATCCCGGCAGCAATGCTTGTACTTCTTGCCGCTGCCGCAGGGGCAGGGATCGTTTGCCCCTACCTTGACTTTTTTCACCACGGGCTGCTTTTTGACGGTTTTATCAGAACCGCCGGTGCCGGTGATCTTAGCCACCTGCTTGCGCTTTACATCCTCCTCGCTGCGCAGGCGGAAGAGGAACAGGCGGCGCACCGTCTCAGCACGGATGGAGCGGATCATGGCATCGAACATGGCATAGCCCTCGCGCTTATAGGCGATAACAGGATCGGTCTGGCCATAGGCGCGCAGGCGGATACCCTGCTTCAGGTCATCCATGGCATCAATATTATCCATCCAGTGCTCATCAACCACACGCAGCAGGATAATGCGCTCGATCTCACGCATACGCTCGGAACCAAACTCCTGCTCACGCTTCGCATAGGTCTCATGAACCAGGCGGCTCAGCTCCTCCTGTGCCTCACTCTCGGAGAGGCTGCGACTCGTATCCAATGCGCCCACAGGATAGTAGATCCCACGGAACTTCTCGTCGATCAGTGCCAGAGGCGGCTTGCCCTCTTCCTCCGCCGTGGCAAAGGCATCGGTAACCTCCGAGGAGATGACCTCCTGCATCATGGCCTCGATGGTGGCGGTAATATCCTCGCCGTCCAGCACCATGCGGCGCTGCTTATAGATCACCGTACGCTGGGTGTTCATAACATCGTCGTATTCCAGGACGCTCTTACGCGCCTGGAAGTTGCGGCTTTCCACGGTCTTCTGGGCATTCTCAATAGCACCGGACAGCATCTTGGCATCAATGGGGGTGTCCTCATCCAGACCGAGGGCATTCATCATGCCCATAACACGCTCAGAGCCAAAGAGACGCATGACCTCATCCTCCAGAGAGAGGAAGAAACGGGTCTCGCCGGGGTCGCCCTGTCTGCCGGAACGGCCACGGAGCTGGTTGTCAATACGACGGGACTCGTGACGCTCGGTGCCTATGATATACAGGCCACCGGCCTCGCGCACCTTCTGCGCCTCCACGTCCACGGCGGCCTTGTGCCGCGCGTAAGCCTCTTTGAAGGCAGCGCGGATCCGCAGGATCTCAGGATCCTGCGTCTCCGCATAGGAATTGGCCTCGGCAATAAGCTCATCGGGCAGCTGCTGCTTACGCAGCCTCGCCAGTGCCATATACTCGGCATTGCCGCCCAGCATGATGTCCGTACCACGGCCTGCCATGTTGGTAGAGATGGTCACAGCGCCGAATTTACCGGCCTGGGCGACGATCTCCGCTTCCTTCTCATGGTGCTTGGCGTTCAGAACCGTGTGGCTCACACCCTCACGGCGCAGCAGCTTGCTCAGCAGTTCGGAGCGTTCAATGGAAACAGTACCTACCAGCACAGGCTGACCCTTGGCATGGCAGACCTTGATCTGCTCAATGACCGCGCGGTACTTGCCCGCCTCGGTCTTGTAGACCACGTCGTTATTGTCCTTACGGGCAATGGGCTTGTTGGTGGGGATCTCCACAATATCGATATTATAAATGGCAGCGAATTCCTCTTCCTCTGTCAGGGCGGTACCGGTCATGCCGGAGAGCTTGGAGTAGAGGCGGAAGAAATTCTGGAAGGTAATCGTGGCAAGGGTCTTGCTCTCACTGGCCACGTTGACCCCTTCCTTTGCCTCGATGGCCTGGTGCAGACCCTCGTTATAGCGGCGGCCGTACATTAAGCGGCCGGTGAACTCGTCAACGATAAAGGCCTGGCCGTCCTTGACCACGTAATCGATATCCCGCTTCATAATGCCACGGGCACGGAGCGCCTGATTGATATGGTGGGACAGGGTGGTATTCTCCACGTCTGCCAGATTTTCCACGGCAAAATACTTCTCCGCCTTGGCAATACCGGCGGCGGTGAGAGAGGCGGTACGGGACTTCTCTTCCACATAGTAGTCGCAGTCCAGGTTGTCCTGCTCTTCCTTCTCGTCCAGAGTGGCAAAGACCTTCTTCTTCAGGCCGGAGACAAAGAAATCCGCCATCTCATAGAGCTTCGTGGACTCCTCGCCCTTGCCGGAGATGATCAGAGGCGTTCTTGCCTCGTCAATCAGGATGGAGTCCACCTCGTCCACGATGGCAAAGTTATGGCCACGCTGCACCATCTGCTCCTTATACAGCGCCATATTGTCACGGAGATAGTCGAAGCCCAGCTCGTTATTGGTGCAGTAGGTGATATCGGCGGCATATGCCTGGCGGCGCTCCTCGGACTTCAGACCGTGGATGATCAGACCCACCTTCAGCCCCAGGAAACGATAGACCTTGCCCATCCACTCAGAGTCACGCTTTGCCAGGTAGTCGTTGACAGTGACAATATGGACACCCTTGCCGGACAGCGCATTAAGGTAGGCAGGCAGAATGGCAACCAGCGTCTTACCTTCGCCGGTCTTCATCTCAGCGATCCGTCCCTGATGCAGGACAATGCCGCCGATAAGCTGCACCCGATAGGGGCGCATGCCCAGCACACGGTCCGCCGCCTCACGGCAGACCGCAAAGGCCTCCGGCAGCAGATCGTCCAGGGTCTCGCCCTTGGAAAGACGGTCCTTAAACTCAGCGGTCTTGTCCCGCAGCTGTTCGTCAGTGAGCTTCTTCATCTCATCGCCCAGAGCCTCGATGCGATCCACCAGAGGCTTGAGCTTCTTGACCTCACGCTCGGAACGTGTACCGAAAATCTTACTGATCAATCCCATAGAATTAAACCTTTCGTCTCAGCATTTGCTGTATTATCATGTGTGTAGTCATCATTATATCACAAATCGTTGCGCAAAAAAAGTAGCAGAAGGATTTCCTAACAGAAAATTCAAAATTTACGCGCATACCTTTTCTTATTATACGAAATATTCTGCGATTTGTACAGTACTTTTTCTTTTCAACCGCCAAGCGCCCTCTGCTTCAACCATCGGTTGCTTGTTATTTTTGCGGGATATCGTATAATCATGGTGTACTGCCTATTTCATTTTGTGACGATCTGTGATAAAATCCATGGCGGAGGGATCGAATATGGATCAGTTTACAACTGCGCTTCTGGCGCAACTGGATAAGGCAGAAAAAGAACAGGGCATCCGGCAGCCCCAGCTGCGGCGCTCCGTGGAGCGTTACGGCGGTGTCAGCGCCATGCAGGAGCTGATCCGTCGGGGCCGTATCTCCGACGGTTTTGATGCCCTTTGTCAGAAGAAGCTCCTGGCTCTCAGCGCCGAGGCTCTGGTCATCTCGAAGGAATTCCACGCTCTATTCACCGACGAGGAGGTCAACGCCTGCTTTGAGCTTCTGTGCGGCGCCAACTATTTCTACAGATAAACTATGAAACGAATTATCCCCTACTTAAAGCCCTACATGGGCAAGCTGCTGCTGGCAACGCTGCTCATTTGCATCTCTACCCTATGTGACCTGCTGCTGCCGACCCTGATGTCGGATATCCTCAACAACGGCATTCGCAGCGGTGACACAGAGCTGCTCTTCCTGCGCTGCGGAGAGATGCTGCTGGTGGCAGGCGTGAGCCTTGCAGGCATTATTCTGGGCTCACGGCTCTCTTCCTGGGTCGTGGCCCATTTCTGCGCCGATCTTCGGGCAGATATTTTTCAAAAAGTGAATAGGCTTTCTTTTGAGGAATTCGGCTCTCTTGGCACGGCTGCTCTGGTCACCCGTTCCACCCATGATGTGGACACAGTAAGCTGGATCGCCTCCATGCTGGCAGGCACCGTAGCCACCATTCCCATGCTCTTTATCGGCGGTGTAGTGCTGTCCATGCAGAAGGATATTATGCTCTCTCTGCTGCTGATGGTCTTCATCCCCATTATCGTGTTTGTTGTGATTCGGGTGGGCAAGAAGGTTCTGCCCCTCTGGGATCAATCCGACCTCTACATCGACAAGCAGAATGCCATTATGCGGGAACGGCTCCGTGGCATCCGTGTGATCCGTGCCTTCAACTCCGAGGGGCGGGAGCACGAGCGCATTGCCGATGCTACCCACGTCATGGCGGAGAACATCATCAAGGGCAATGTGTCCATGGGCATTTTGACGCCTCTTTCCATGCTGCTTTTGAACCTGTGCATCGTTTTGATCGTCTATATCGGCGGCTGGCGTATGGAACAGAGTTCCGGTGCTCTCAGCGCCGGTGATATTTTTGCCATCATTCAGTATATCACCATGGTAATGAACGGTGTGATGATGGCCTCCTTTGCCGTGGTTATGTATCCCCACGCCCAGGTTGCTGCCGGACGCATCGGCCAGGTCTTTGATGCCAGGGGCAGCGGCGATTCCCGCAAGGGGCTGGAAACGGAAGTACAGGGCGAGATCCGCTTTGAAAATGTCAGTTTCTCCTACGGTGGCACCGAGGATGCGGTCAGTAAGGTGAGCCTTTGCATCCACCGTGGGCAGAAGGTATCCATCATCGGCGGCACCGGCAGTGGCAAGAGTACCCTCATCTCTCTGCTTTTGGGTTTCCGCAGCCCCAGCGAAGGACAGGTGCTCATCGACGGCATTCCCACCACCGAGCTAAGCAAACATTCCCTGCGCAACGGGATCAGCACCGTGCTTCAGGGCTCTGCTATCTATTCCGGCACCATTGGAGAGAATATCCGCATGGGCAACCCCGATGCCACCGAAGAAGAGATCCTGGAGGCAGTGCAAATCGCCCAGCTTTCGGATTATCTTGCTACCTGTGAGGACGGCCTGGACTACGAGATCAAACAGGCCGGCAAAAATCTCTCCGGCGGTCAGCGGCAGCGCCTCTCTATCGCCCGTGCCATTGTGAAAAAAGCAGCGGTTTACGTGTTTGATGACAGCTTCTCCGCCCTGGATTTCCTGACTGAGAAAAATCTGCGCACCGCTTTGAACCAAAAGCTTCAAGGCTGCACCCAGATCGTTGTAACCCAGCGGATCACCTCCGCCATGAGCTCCGACTGCATCTTTGTCATGGATCAGGGCAAGCTGGTGGACTTTGGCAAGCATCAGCAGCTGCTGGAACGCTGCCAAATCTACAGGGAGATCTATGCCTCCCAGACAGGAGGTGGCAAGGAATGAAAAAACAGAAAGACCGCATCATCACCCGTCTCTTAAAAGAGGCCAGACCCATCTGGAAATGGCTGCTGCTGGCCTGTTTTCTGTGTCTTTTGATCATCGTCTGCTCCTCTCTGGGTCCCAAGCTCCTGGGAGAGCTCATTGATCTGCTCTACAGCTACTGGGAGGGTGGCTTTACCGGCGACCTCCTTGCCGCATTGCTGCCCGGACTTGCCGTGCTTCTGGGCGTATACGCCTTCTACAGCATTCTGAGCTACCTGAAAATGCTCCTGCTGAATCGGGTGGTCAGCCGTTATTTTACCTGCGCTCTGCGTATTCGCATCTCTGAGAAGATCAAGCATTTACCCGTCAGCTATGTGGATCAGACACCTGTGGGCGACATTCTCTCCCGCATGACCGACGATGTGTCCACCATGGGCAACTACATCCACCAGATCGTGGACACCCTCATGACCGGCTTTTTGATGATCCTCTGCATCGCCTTTATGATGTTCTTAGAGGATTGGCGGCTGGCGCTGATCGTCATTGGCCTGACCCCCGTCAGTCTGCTGCTGTCCTCATACCTCTCTTCCAAGAGTGAGAAGCACTATTACCAAATGTTCACCGAGGGCGGCAATCTGAACTCCGTGGTGGAGGAGTCCTACACCAATTTTGCCACTACCAAAGCCTATAATCTGGAGGAATACACCCGTCAAAAGCACAGTGCGGTCAACAAACGGCGCTGTGATGCAGAATTCCGTGCAAGTTATATTTCCTCGGTGGTGCGCCCCATTATCACCTTTACCAACGCCCTGAGCTATATCGCCATCTGTCTGGTGGGTGTGTGGCTCATCGTCAGCACAGAGTCTATTTCCGTAGGCGCTGTGGTCACGGTGCTGCTCTTTGCCAAGCAGTTTTCCGGCCCTCTGGAGCAGATCGCCGGTGGTTTCGGTGACCTGCAGCATGCCAAGGCAGCCGCCAAACGTGTTTTCAAATTAATGGATCTGCCGGAAGAGGATGCACCCAATGCCAAACCGGAGCAGGAGATCAAGGGTGAGGTCGTTTTTGAGCACGTGGATTTCTCCTATGACAAGGAGAAGCCCCTGATTCAGGATCTGAACATCCGGGTAAAGCCGGGACAGAATGTGGCCATCGTGGGTCCCACAGGTGCAGGCAAGACCACCATCGTCAACCTGCCGATGCGCTTTTACGACATCGACGGCGGACGGATTCTCCTGGACGGAATGGATATGTCGAAGCTGAGTCGGGACGAGGTGCGTAATCAGTTTGCCATGGTGCTGCAGGACACCTGGCTGTTCCGTGGGACGATCTTTGAAAACGTATCCTACGGCAAGCCGGGAGCCACACGGGAAGAGGTGGAGGCAGCCTGCAAAAAAGCCTACTGTGACCACTTTATCCGCACTCTCCCCGAGGGCTATGACACCATTGTAGGTGACGATATGACAAATCTCTCCGGCGGTCAGAAGCAGCTGCTCACCATCGCCAGAGCCATGCTGGCCGACCGTCAGCTGCTGATATTGGACGAGGCAACCTCCAATGTGGACACCCGTACAGAGATCCTGCTGCAAAAAGCCATGGACAAGCTGATGCAGCATCGCACCTGCTTTGTCATCGCCCACCGCCTTTCCACCATTGTGGACTCCGATTTGATCCTTGTGTTGGACCAGGGAAGGATTGTAGAGCAAGGCACCCACAGGGAGCTGCTCAAACAAGAGGGCTTCTACCACAAGATCTATACCAGTCAATACGCCATATAACAACAGCAAGGGCTGCCCCATCAAGGAGCAGCCCTCTTTTTGTATGATTGATATGCAAACAGAAATTTACCGGTCTGTTGCTCGGTTTTATTTCCGCTCAGATCGGGAGGCAGAATTTCGCGTATAAATCCAGACCTCGATATCGCCGCTGGTGGTGATAATTTGGCAGAGGCCGCCATTTCCCGCAGAGGGCGGTGTTTCGATGTCACCGCTGGTGCTGCTGCATTGGAAATCCATTTCCTTGACAAAACCTGCGGAGACATCGCCGCTGGTGGTTCGGATATAGCATTCATCCGCGTCCACACCTTCCAGCTCAATTTCTCCGGACACAGCATTAGTAGTAAGAGCGCCAAATTCGCAGTTCTCCAGCAGCACATCTCCGCTGGTCGTTTCGACGATAAACGCCGTCGCATTCAGGTTCTTAACGGTAACCGATCCGCTGGTAGAGTTCAGAATACATTCATAGGCAGGGGCCTGGGACGCATCCTCCACGGTGATATCGCCGCTGGTGGTCTCAATGTTCATCTTTCCCTGTACATCGCCCTTGAAAATCACATCACCGCTGGCAGTGTTCAAATCGCAGCGGCGGAACAGCAGCTGCTCCGCGACATGGATATCACCGGATGCCGTGTCAACGGTTAATGATTCGAAGCAGACCGCAGTGTTCATAACCGGCAGCTGTATGGTGATCTTCGCTTCATAACCGAAGTCGAAGAAGGTGAAATAATCCAGGATTTCTTTTTGTGTTGTGACCGTCAGAGTGCCCTCGATCACCTTTATGTCGTATCCCGCTCCCGACGGAACGCTGCAAAATACATGGAACTCACTGTCCGTGGAGGGTCGGATATAAACATCCTCCGCAGCACAATCGACGTGGATGCTCTGAATACCGCCGCCAAAACTCTTCTCCGCGGTCTGATACTCCACAGACTCAGCAGACAAACCCGCGCCAATGGAAAAAATGATTATACCCAGGGTAATTAATATTGCACCTGCGATCCAGCAGCCTTTCTTCATTTCTCAGGCACCTCCTTGCTGTTATTCCCACATGCCCAGCGCATGGATCGTCCAAAGGCACGGCGAAGTGCTCTGCAGGCAGGCAGCAGGCAGAAGAACAGCCCCAGGGTAATCAGAGCGCTGCCACCCATCACAAGAGCAGGATTCAGCCCTTCTTTGACGGCAGCCCACACGCAGACTACGGTAAAGCCGACGGCGCAGCATACAAAGCATACCGCCACAATGTGCATACAAATCGTCACCAAGAGAAGCAGGATCACCAGAGGCAGGAACCCCAGACGATAACGATAGCTCTTTTGCGGTGCCGTATCCCCTTCAACCACAGGATCAGGCGCAGCTTTCAAGGGCGATGCCTCTTCCAAAATCTGCTCTGCTATGACCTCGGGCGATTCAAGGGTAGCAACGGCTTCCTCTTCGCCAAGCCCTTCTTCCATAAGATCGTCGAGCATTTCGTCGTAATAATCCAGATGGCGGCGCATCTCCCCATAGGGAAGATGGCTGATTTTTACCTTAATTCTCTCCAAAAACTCCGTTTTATTCATGTTCACGCTCCTCTCTCACAACAAAACGGTAGATATCCATGATCTCCTTCCACTCCTCCCGGAATGCCGCGATGCGATCCAGACCGTTCTGTGTGATATGGTAATACTTTCGCAGCCTTCCGTTATGCTCCACGGATTTTACGGTCAGGCACTCCCCTGCCTCCAGGCGACGGAGGATCGGATACAGTGTGGACTCGGAGATAGACACATAGGGCTTCATGTCCTTGATAATCTGATAGCCATAGGAGTCCTCGTTTTTAATCGCAGCCAGAACGCAAACATCCAGCAATCCACGTTTCAATTGAATATCCATAAATTACCTCCTTTCATATAATACTATACCATGCATAGTATTATTTGTCAAGAGGTATTTTTGACTACAGCAAAACCGGATAACCCAAAAGCATATGCCGGATACTCAATCGCTGAAGATAAACCCGCCAAACAGAAATTTGCCGAACAGTTTGGTGTATCCAAAGCCTCCAGTATTAGGAATAATTTCGTACTATGCGAGAGACAACTTATTACGCAATGTCATTGCGAGGCCACCTGTGGCCGTGGCAATCCGTATCCTTAAAACCCTCCGTTTTATACCAAATTCCCATATAATCGAAACATTTAGGAGAACGGATTCCCACGTCGGGCTTACGCCCTCCTCGGAATGACATGACTTTTCGGTAGACTGGTCCTCTATTGAAAAGGTGGATTTAGAGGGAAGCAAACAGACCGAGAAACATCTATTTTCCTCTTTTTTTAATCCATCGGCGGAGCCGATGCCTTCATCATTCATACCTTCATCATTCATATCTTTGGCGTTCACCATTCACGACTCGTCGTTCACCTGCGACACATCTCCGTTTCCGGATTTCTCTCCAATGAAAAGAGGCTGCCCCCTTTTAGGGACAGCCTCGATTGCTTTATGTAGAAAAAATTACCACTTCAGCAGCTTGATCTTGCCAATGATGGGCAGCTCTCTGGCCTTGCCCTGGATGGCATAGATGATGCCCAGCACCTGCAGAGCCTGGATCGCTACAACAGCAGGAGAGATGAGCAGGAAGAATACCCAATGAACCAGACCGCCGAGCAAGCTGGATAATACACCGATCGCCGCAGAGAGGATGATGCTGACCAGACCCTGGTTGGCATGGAAACGGCAGTAACGGGAGTTCTTCACCGCGAAGAGGGGGATCAGAACCAGAATGCCCAGATAGCAGAACAGAGCCATAATGTTGTTCTGCTGGATGTCCTTGGGATCCAGTTCCGCAGTATGATCGGGGGTGTCCATCAGCTTCTTGAAGCTGTTCTCCTCCTGGGGAGCAGCCTGCTGATAGTTCTGCTGCTGATATTTGGGCTGCTGTGCAGCGGGCTTCTGAGGAGCGCCGCAGTTGGCGCAGAAAGCAGCACCGTCTGCCAGATGGGTGCCGCAGTTATGACAAAATGCCATGGTAGTGCCTCCTTTTATTTGATCTTTTTTTATTGTAGCGCATTTGCTTGCAATTTACAAGGGTATTGTGAAAAAAATACGGCAAAAAACGGCTGCGCATACACCGCGCAGCCGTTTGCTTGCTTAGAACAGGCCCTTCAGCTTGCCGGCTACGCCGCCCAGCTTGTCGGCGGTGAGCTTTGCCTTGACGCCGTCAACGACCTTGTCTACCATGCCGTCGGGAATATCCACGCCGATGACCTTCTCAATGGCCTTTTCGGGATCCTTCTGGAAATCTTCCTTCAGCTGGGGATCATTCTTGATCTTGTCTACGATTTCGTTGATCTTTGCCTTGATGTCCATTTGCCTTACTCCTTTACGACCTCGGCCTCAGGGGCGTTCTTCTTGACGCTCTCCACGCCGTTTTCGCAGCTGGACAGGGTCTTGTAGCCCTCGCCGGTGGCGATGATCTGGCCGTTGGTGGCCTTCAGGCGGAAACGGTACTCGCCGGCCTTGTCCTGATAGATCTCGAACTTGGGGTGCTTCTCCTCGGCGTAGCCCTCGACAGTCTGGTTCTCCACAGCAGCAGCGGGAGCATTCTTCTTGACGCTCTCAATGCCATTGAGGCAGGCAGCCTCGCTGTTGTAGACCTCGGAGTTGGCAATGACCTGGCCATTGGTGGCCTTCAGATCAAACTTAATGCCGGTTGCAGTTTCCTTAATGACAAACTTACCCATAAAGTAAACCTCCTGAAAAATTTTATTCAGTTAAAGCGCTAAGAAAATTATAGCAAAGGATGCGGCATTTTGCAACAAAAAATTCCTGCATCTTTTGCAATACTGCCCCAAGTTCAAATATTCAGATACACTCTTAGCAGGCAACTCGTTTGATAACCGATCTTAACGATCATCCCCACTTCCGTGGGGCTATGGTTTGCGGAATAACTAACTAAAGGTTCATCCCCACGACGGTGGGGTTATTCACCTTCCCAGCGGTGTCGCTCACTTCGGTTCATTTCCAGGAAGGCTTGTTGACGATTATACCATAACTCCTTGCGTTTTGCAACTTTGTATCTTTGCAAGTGCATCTTCCATCTCTTTGGCACTGCGCCTGTCCCTGTGCCTCGTGATCTATGTCGGTTAAATCTTTGACTGTGCTACCAAGACACCATGCCATATTCAGAACGATAATAGTATCCGCTCCTACCGACGGTTTTCGATCCTGTGCGTATTCCTGCAACGTACGGTGACTGATCCCCACCTTTTCATCAAGCTCCAACCGGGCAAGTCCGGCAAGAGTGCAGCAGAATTCAAGCTTCTTTGTTATTTCTCTCCTTCGTGAACCAACCTTCCAAATCATCCATACTTTAAGCTTATTTTAGTATGCAGAAGGATTGGCTTTCCGATTCAGCCTCACAGGTGCGGGGATAATCAAGGCATACTCTCCGAAGAACGGGTGCGGCTCGGTTCATCCCCACATGTGTGGGGCTAATCTGTTTTTGGGAGGCGAAGGTCTCAAACAGGTGCGGTTCATCCCCACGTGTGTGGGGCTAATTGCTCAGGAGACGGCAGCACGGTCTTTTCAATCGGTTCATCCCCACGTGTGTGGGGCTAATGGAAAATTCCCACAGAGAAAACATTCTGCAAACGGTTCATCCCCACGTGTGTGGGGCTAATAAGAACCAAAAAAACTGTTCCCCTTGGTTCCGGCGGTTCATCCCCACGTGTGTGGGGCTAATGAGAAAACGGCGAGAGTGATCGGCGCTGAAAACGGTTCATCCCCACGTGTGTGGGGCTAATGAACAGAGCGGCATTGAGGCTATGGATCGGGACGGTTCATCCCCACGTGGGTGGGGCTAATTAGGGGTGTCCAACCTCCCGCAGCTTGTAGATCGGTTCATCCCCACGTGTGTGGGGCTAATTGCACCTGACCGGAGAGCAATGCGAGGTAAGCCGGTTCATCCCCACGTGTGTGGGGCTAAATTAAATTCCCTTGCCTGCCAGGCACCCACGAATGGTTCATCCCCACGTGTGTGGGGCTAATACCATGGAGCGGGCGTGGGCGTACCGTGACTCCGGTTCATCCCCACGTGTGTGGGGCTAATCTACCATTACGGAGGTCAACTGGCTGACTGTGCGGTTCATCCCCACGTGTGTGGGGCTAATGCATTCATTCTCGCCTATGGTACGAATTGCCGCATGTGTAATACTCGTCCCGGGGCCAAGGAGAAGGCATGTGGTCGCAGCAACCGGGATCGGTACTCGTCCGTCTTTCCGTATTGCCACAATCGATTGCGCATCCTGCTCAATAATTGCGTGCTCAAAGTAGATATATGTGACGCTGTCACGCAGCTTCGGGAGTTCCTGCAGGTCTTTCATCTCTGCTTTACCATCAGCATACCGAAGCCGTACGCTTTTCCGGAGCCGATCCCCTCTTGCATGGCTTTTCTGAAGGCCGACACGTCATCAATAACGAGCGTGCCCTGGTAATGGTAAGCATCGTGATACATCGCTCCGCCTCGGTCTGCACAATGCTTTCCGGAGACGTGGATCTGCTCCTGCTCTGTCAGGGAGAGGATGGTAAATCCATTCTGTTCTGCCTTTCGATTGAGCCAGCTTTTACGTTCTTCCGGTTCGCGAAGGATTCTTCTGCGAGAGTTTTTCACTCCCGTCTCGGAGATTTTCACCGTGGGAGCGGCGACTAAGTCAAAAGAAAGGCTCTGTCCCGCACGAAGACCATCTAAATATATGGAAATATCCTTCTGCACAACCCGGCAGCCTTCCGGCGTTGTTTGCAGCGCTTCCTTCGCATAAACATAGATCCGCAGGCAGCCTGCGCTCATATGGGTGCGGTAGAGCACCTGGGCGGAGGCACGGTCAGAACCAAACAGACGCATCAGAAAACAGTGCATCTGCTGGCAATCGGACAAAAGCCGACGTGTCAACGGCGATCTTTGATCCATTTCAAGTCTGATCAGATGCATTTTTCTCCCTCCTTACAGCGCCGCGCCAAACCCGACGCAGCCCGAATTGTCTTCCGACACCGACCGGCTCGTCGGTTCTAATCAATTCTGCCATGTTGCTCTCACAGGACTCCACTTCCACCGTCATCAGCTCGTCTCTTCTGACCGTTTCCGCAGTATCCCAGCATCTTTTGACCGCATCCATCAGGTCAGTATAGTCCGAAGTCACGCAAACAAGCACCGGTCTGCTGGGGACGCAGCATTTCCGTCCCAAATACATACACCACTTCGGATTTTTCAGAGCTTCTTCCAGGCGCTGTATCCACACCTGCGTGGTTTCAATAAACACAGTAAAGCAGGCATCCTGAAGATATACACGGGGCGATACGATGGTATTTCCCGTTGTTTTTGGTTTTCCTGTGGCTGCCATCAGCGGTTCTCCGGTTACCGTCTGATAATCCGTGAAGGCTTCTCCGCTTCGATCCGCCCGAACTGCCACAGAAATACTCTGTGCCATTTCTACCAGCGCAGTACTGTTTCTTTCCAGCCCCAGCGCACAGCCCAGCAGGCCTACGATACCGGATTTCGACGGCAGGGTGCTACTGTCCCGATAGTCCCACTTAGAGGTTTCGCCCCAGGATTGGAGTGCTCCCTCCAGTCGAAGCACCAGCAGTTTCTTTGTTTCTGCCATAGCAGTTTCCTCACATTGCTGCAGATACCGCTTCCACCAGTTCCGGGAAGGTCTTGCAAATCTTTGTTGCAGACTCGGGAGCAATATCATACTTGTCCACGCAGAACCACAGCCGTTCCTTTACAGAAAGTCCGAAATTACGGGAAACCAGATCCACCTCATCAGCCAGACGCTTTGCGCTCTCGCTGACAAGATCTCTCCCCTTCTCTCCCTTTACAGGATCTACAAAGGCATTGACCATGCTGGTGGGAATCTTTTTATCCTTACATTCGACCATCACAACACTGGGGAGTACATGTCCCGCAAAAGAATTCTGCTTGCCATTGGGGTCAGTAAAGGCCATAGCCCGAAGCAGTGCCGGAATTGCCTTTTCCACGATTTCTTCGGGATTTGCGGCAAAACGGAGATTCTCTTTCAGCGCATCGGTGTCAAGGGAGGCATATACATAATAGCAAGATGCGTTGTAATCCACATCTCCGACCATACCGGCGCCTTTTTCCTCCGCCGTCTCTCCGAAGAGGAGGTCATCCATGGCGGTAAAGTAATCGGACTCCATCACAACCTTATTGGTAGAAATGGCATGAGCCACCTGCATGGAGGCCTCTACGTCCCGGAATGCATCACAGGTGACCATTCGTCCAAACAGCGCAATGTCCAGCGTAATGGGACGCACCTCTGCTCCGCTTACCGCAGCCTGCAGATCCTTTGCCTTCAGTTTCTTCACTTCTTCAACTTTCTTGCAGGATTCCAGCTGCTTCATCACCAGTTGGCAAACAGCTTCAATATCCTCGGGCGCATAGAAGACCACCTGTGCCGTTGCTTTTCCGTCCTTTGACTCCTTACCTTCTTTGTTTCCAAAGCCGGAAATGCGGGGCTTCACTGCAGCGATATATGCAGGATCTACGCCCAGTTCTGCCAGACGGTCTGCTACCAGTTCCGGAAGCTTTCTGGTGCGTAAACCAAAGTGCTCTTCGCCCACAGCCTCTCTGAGCACTGCAGAGGTTCTCCACGCACGCTTTAAGCACTGGCTGGAAATGCGGCCACGAATGGAGTTGCCGAACACACAGGATTTCGGTGCTCCGGTGTCGTCACGGTTCAGGTTGGTGGGAGGATAGTTTTTCAGCATATGGATTTCGATTAACATGGTAATTCTCCTTTCATTCTTCAGGTAAAGATGTAAATACGGCACGAGCCCATTTTTTCTGTACGTACTGTTTTTCGCTGTTCCAGTAAATCAAATCTTCTAAAAGTGCAGAAAAATCAATAGGAGTACGATTGGCTTTTTGTCGGATCAGTTTAACCATTCTTGTCAGTTTTCCAAGCATATAGCCATCGGAATCCCACGGTGTATCCAGCAGAATCTCGATCCGATGCTGAATGCTCTCTGACAGTTCATCTGCCCGAATCATGCGTGATATGACCCGCTCCAGGCGATCTCCCTGCTCCTCGCCTGCATCCCACAGGCATCGCAGGCAGGCTACTGCAAACCATCGATCCTCTGCCTTGCTCTCGGCAGGAAGGCAGCGATAGAATGCTGCAATTGCCTTTCCGTCTGCCTTGTCCAGTGGCACTCCGGCAGACCGCTTCAGCGCCGCTCTCTCGCCGTTATTAAGCTTGTTCAGGCGCTGAAAGAAACCGTTCATCTCATTCATACAGTTGCCCCCTCAAGTAGTTTTTTTGTCTCGGAATAGAGCCATTGCTGATGAACTGCCGCTTTTGCAAGATCTCTGCCACGAAGATTGCTCTCCATAATAACTTCCGTAAATACCTCCTGTGCGTGGTTTTTGATTTTTTTACACCACAAGCGGTACAGTTCCGGCAAGCTCTGCACCTTGCGAACAATTTGATCGCACAGCTCCCAAAGGTCTTTTTCCACAGCCGCATAATACTTACCAAGTGCTTTTTCCGCGGTAGCTTCAGGAAATACATCCTCATTTCTGATGCAGAACCGTAATCTTCGGGCTATACTTTCCGCAGAGTCGATGGATTTTTTGATCGAGTCAATGCTTTGCTCGTCTTCCATAATAGCTACAGGAAGAATAAAGTCATGGCGATATACATCCAAGTAGCTTCCCTGATTTGTCGCAACGCCGTATAACGTGATATGTACAGTATCCGGATGCAGAAGCTCGACATAGTGCGCCAATGCCAAGGATGTATGCTTATGAGGGATATCTATAATATCGTACAAATTCCTCCACACAGGTTTCTCTCTGTTCGGACGAAGGGGAACTCTGCCCGTATCCAGCACACGATAGGTCACAAAGGGATCTGTCCACGTCTCCTTGTTCTTGAAGTTTTCTCCCTGAGATAAGTACACCTTTGTAATCCCATCGCCTTCATCCGGGGGGATAAGCTGCACTCTTCGTGCCGGGAAGTACATACCACGAAGCCACGATGTGGCGCCGACCTCCTTTTTCGGCAGGATCTGAGCTGTCTCTCTCCAAATTACGGAGGGATCATCAAAATCCAACTGGATCGTTTGCGTCGGTATTAGACTAAACACAAGCGTTTCAAACAGATTTTCCCCTTTGGCTACCGCAAAAAACGGAGGCGATGCGTTTACGCCCGACGGATAATTCTGTGCACCTGCAGTGCAGAACTGCTGAACCGTCAGAACCAGACGAAATGCTCTGTCGACCGGTATGGAATTGACACGGTGGGCGTTATGATCGAAATGTAAGTGATTGTTTCCACTGGGCATATAGCAGTCAATGCTTGCGACAGGCTTGGGTTCCTTGTCCCACTCTGCCACATACGGAGATTGCATAAAGGGACGCTTTTCGTCAAACACATCAAAGGTGACACCTTCATTTTGACAAATAGAAATGTACTGCTCCAACCGCTCCATATCAAAAGCACCGGATTTTAGAATCGTTCGAATGGCAGAATTACGTTTTGGCCGTAGCGCATCCATCAAAAACACATTCAGGAAACGGTGAACCGCATATTCCTCCAGCGGAGATGCGATCGTAATTTCTTTCAGCTTGTGTGCCAAGCGGAAAGTGTCCCGTATACCGAGATGCATTTTCGATCCATGCAAATCAATGACCGGAATCCAGGGTTCGTCTAAAACATTGTAAGATGCTCGCAAATCTATCCCTCCTTAATTATTAATCCAAGTTTTTTGTGAAAGCAGATCCGACCGCCATCCAAGGTGCATATACCCTCTTCCGCAGGAAGAATTATGACTCCTGACAGTAATATAGCACCCTCTATGCACAATAAATCGGACTCTGCAAAATGAATTCTGCTTTTTCGCACAGACACACTCTGCGCAAGTACCTTTTTGGCCAACTGTCGGTCGGCGATCTCTGCACGTTTTTTCCCGTTCCTCATCACTGTA
>JAZNVK010000034.1:0-18341 GCA_045592805.1 Faecousia sp. | reverse complement strand
CCAATATAAGGATATAAGAACGAAATTACAGACGGGACATCCAACTACAAATAAACAAAAGCCGGACATAGCAAAAGTCAATTAAACAATCTAATAGGAATTGGATTTCCTGACCGCTGTAGCACATTGGGATATCCAAAGCATTGACACATGCGCAAGGAACACCACCATGGATCAATATAATAATAATGAGAGCCGGAAGCGTGCAGAGTACATATTATAATGGCAAGCAGCAATAAAACAAATCAAACACAATAACAAACAGACGAAAAACGCATAGAACCGGCAGTCCGATATTTCATTTTCCGACAGCAGAAAGGCTTCAAAACAGCGCCCCATAGGAAAGAAGCAGCAATCACAACCAAACAGCGCCAAATAGCGTCAAACAGAGCGACACAGCCATCAAACCATCCTGCCGCTGATCACATATCTTAATTATAGCACACATATGCACAAAACGCAACAAAATTTTTATTTTGTTGCGTTTTGTGCGTTCAAAGGATGGGAAGAGAAGTCAAGGAGTATTTTCTTCCTGCTTCTCTTCCCCTGTGCCTTATATATGTATATCCGTATCTAAATCACAGTCAGGACGTAGCCTACCATTGGTCCGGCAAAGATCGCAATATAGATCAACGTGATCCAAGGCTGATAGTCCACATAGAATTCTCTGGCTGACAGACTCCAGGGATGCTTGATCAGAACCCAACCAAATACATCGAATACGATGCAAATCCCGGCCCATAGTGCACCTGTAAGAAGTGCTTCCTGAACGGTGGGCTCCTGCAGGCCGTTCATATAGAGCCAGCCGAAGAAGGAAAACAGCAGGATATTATAAAGGGGATGCCAGGGCTTTGTCCGCTCGTATCCCTCCCCCATTCCCTTATCATCCATGGGGCTCATTTTTCGCACATAGATATTAAAAATGGTATGCACAATTCCCACGCAGGTTACAAGCGCATAGCAAAGCCAAAACCAGAGCATAGACATGCCAAATCTTTCCATAATCAAGCCTCCCTAATGATTTGCCGTAAATATTATAGCATATAATTATACGATCTTCAAGACTTTTTCTTTTGCTCTTTTGATGTACAATATAGAAAGAAAGATGTGGAGGGTTTTTATGAATACAGCAGATTATATTGCCGATCTATCTGTAATATGGAAGCAAGCATCTCTCGTATTTCCGTACTTTGACCGAAACGAAGTAGATTGGGATCGCGCTTACCGGGAGTATCTCTCCCGCATCATGGAGGCGAAAACGCCGAAAGAGGCTCACCTTCTTTTTGCCGAATTTATGAATTTATTGGGAGATGGCCATACGGATTATCAGTTTCCCGTAGCATTACTGGATGAAACCGGCTATATGCCCTTAACTGTGCGGTATATACAGGATCGTTACTGCATTGATGCTACGATTCCGGAATTTCAGGCATATCTCGGCACAGAGGTCGTTTCTATCAATCAGACACCCATCCATACCTGGATTCAAAAGTTAAAACGCTATAGTTACCATAATGGAAATTTTATGCTGAAATATCGCATTAAGCTTTTACTTCCCTTTTTTCTTAAAAAGCAAGATAACATTGTTGAAACCTCGAGTGGGGCGTTTTCCTTCAGCCTACTCCCCTCTCGACCTCTTAATTTATGCGAGCAGAAGCTTCATTTTCCTCTTACATACCGTTCACTGCAGAACGGCAAGCTGGATCTTCGGCTATATGAGAATCGAATTCTGTATGCGAGATTAGACGATTTTATGTATCGTCAGGCTGTTGATGAAATTCGGAAAGCCATAGATGAAGTACCGGAGCTGTCCGCGATCCTCTTTGATCTTCGGGAGAACGTGGGTGGTATGACATTGAATGGTGCAAAAATCGCTGAATTATTCATCCCCGGTGAGTTCAGCAGTTGTCAGAAACGCACCCGTTCCATGACAGGTGTCGGTTTGGCCTCTGCCAGCCAGATATCGCAATGGAGCAATGAGGAAACAGAAAAATACATAGCAGATGGGCTGAGCAGCAGAGAGGAAATACGGGAGTCCCTGGACTATATGGCAAACAAGCATTATGATCGCTATATCAGCAACCACGGGCAGCCTGCGCAAGAAGCCCTGTTTGACGGTCCATGTGTGATCTTAACCTCACGGCACACAGTTTCCGCAGCGGAGGATTATATCGCCATGTTCCGCGCAAGTAACAGAGCAACCGTCATGGGCACCGAAACCTGCGGCTCAACCGGAACGCCCTTCATGCAGAAGCTGTCCTGCGGAGGGTGGATGCGGATCTGCTCTGTGGGATATCAGCTTCTTGACGGCACTGAATTTGTCGGTTGCGGCATACGCCCCGATATCTTCTGTGAACTCTCAACGGAAGACTTTCGTGCAGGCTACGACAGAGTTCTTGAAGCAGGATTATCTGTTCTGAAGGAAATGACAGGTTCATAACAACGCCTTATTATATCAAAACCCACACAGCTTTGAAAACTGTGTGGGTTTGCTTTATCGTTTCAGCTGTTCAATATTCTCCAGGAATCCGAGGACGGTCTCCCCTTCCTGCATATCCCATTCCTCCCGAAGGATACGGACAACCTCTTCATATGCCTGGATGGCACCTTCTTTGTCCCCGGTGAGTGTGCAGATCTGCGCAATGGACTGGAATCCGTCTATGTAGCGGGGCGCCGTCTGAAGCTCTGTAGCACGGCGATAATCCGCAATGGCCTCAGTGTACATTGCCCGCTTGGCATAGCTGTCAGCTCGGGAGAACCAGGCGTGCCAATTGTCAGAATAGGTCTCAACCATCTCGTTCCAATAAGCGAAGGCAGCATCCCATCCCTGTTCATAGCGGGCGATCCAGCCTTTATAAAGCAAATAATGGTAGGTATGCTTGATCTGTCGCAGCGCCTCTACCGCCTCTTTTGCCTCCTCCAGGCGACCGTCCGCCATTAGGTTATCGATCAGCCAGAAGTAGCCTGCACGTTCTCTGGGATGCTTCTTAATAAAGTCCTGATAATACTCAATGATGCGGGTATGGTTGGTAATGCACCAATCCATAAACTCACCGTTCATGGCCTCGCAGAGGGTGGCATGATTTCCATGCTCCTGGGGATCCAATTCCAATGCCTGCATCGCAATATGCGCCGCCTGATCATAATACATCCTGGCCCGGTGGTTATACAGATCTGCAAGCATGCTCAGACAGCGCGCTCGTGTATCCGTATTCAGGCAGCCTTCCTTCAGGTACTTCTCGGCATACTCGAAATCTGCATCTGACAGTGCGGTCTCGTTCTCGATCATGCGCTCAATACGGCGAAGATGCGTCTCGCTCCCGCTCTCAAATAAGGCATCCACCGTAATTCCCAGCACAGCCGAAAGCTCCGGCAGCAGCGTGATATCCGGATAGCTGGCACCATTCTCCCATTTTGAAACCGCCTGCGGAGTAACGCTGAGTACCTCAGCCAATTTCTCCTGGGTCATATTGCATCGAAGGCGATGCATGCGGATCTGCTTACCGATTTGATTATCCATTCAGAACACTCCCTCTCCTTGTGTTCTAAGTGTAGCACTTCCCTACCAAAAACGACAGCAACAAAAACACAAGAAGACCACAACGGTTGGTTGAATTTACTCAGGGTCGTAAGGAAATACATCCATAAAGCGAACTTTAAATCGATTGATGGCGTAAAGGCGGTCAATTTTCGCCTTTTTCTCTGCATCCTCGCAGATGCCCTCCCGGATGTAGTGATCCAGCATTTCATAGGTAAAGCCCAGTTTTTCCTCGTCTGTCTGACCGCAGAGGCCGTCAATGGGTACCTTTTCGATGAGATCTTCAGGCAGACCCAAATGTCTGCCAATCGCCTTGACTTCACGGACACAGAGCATGGACAGTGGGCTGAAATCACCCACACTGTCACCGTAGCGCGTGGAATAACCGACCCAGTCCTCTGAGAGATTGCAGGTATTAACCACTCTGCCATTGCGGCTCTGGCCTACAGCATAGAGTGTTGCCATGCGAATACGGGGCGCCAAATTGATCTCGGTGTCTCTACTGACACCGCCCAACTGCTTGCTGACCTCTTTCAGAAGCCCATCATAGCCCTCTTTAATATTGACGGTATAGCTCTCGATCCCCAGATGCTCCACTAATTTCTGAGACATATCGATATCATGCTGCTCACCGTTGGGCATCAGCACACCAATGACACGTTCCTTACCAAGCGCCGCAACACACAGTGCCGCTGCCACAGAACTGTCCTTTCCGCCGGAAATACCAAGAATTGCATTACATCCCTTGCCATTCTTCTCAAACCACTCCCGGATCCAGGCAATAATATCTTCTGTAACTTTCTTCACATCAAAGTTCATATCTGCGCCTCCTGCAGTATAAGTTTTTACCAATCAATAGTATACCACAGGAATTTACATTTTTCCACAATTGCTTATTTACTTTTTGCTGTTTTCGCTGTAAAATAGATATGTTTGGAGGTGCAATACATATGACGAAACAGAAAAATGCAGTTCGCAGAATCGGTGTCCTGACCAGCGGTGGCGATGCTCCCGGTATGAACGCAGCCGTTCGTGCTGTCGTTCGCTCTGCCATTTTCCGTGGGATCGAGGTCATCGGCATCCGCCGAGGCTGGAACGGTTTGATCAACGGTGATATTGTCAAGCTGGATGAGAAAAGCGTTGCCCACACTATCAACCGAGGCGGCACCATGCTCTACACTGCCAGAAGTGCGGAGTTTATGACGCCCGAAGGTCAGAAAAAGGCAGTAGCCACTTGCAAGCTCCTGGGTCTGGAAGGCATTGTCGCCATTGGCGGCGACGGCACATTCCGCGGTGCTCGCGCTCTGTCTAAGCATGGCATTTCTGTGGTGGGCATTCCTGCTACCATTGATAACGATATTGCCTGTACCAATTACTGCATCGGCTTTGATACAGCAGCCAATACCGCAATTGAATGCATTGACAAGCTCAGAGATACCATGCAGTCCCATGAGCGCTGCTCCATTGTAGAAGTTATGGGCAGAAATGCAGGTCATCTTGCGCTCTATGTCGGTCTTGCAGTCGGTGCAACCGCAGTTATGGTTCCCGAGAGCACAGAAGACTTCGAAACCGAGGTCATTGAAAAGATCCGTAATGCCCGTCTCAACGGTTTTACCCACTACATGGTCGTTGTTGCCGAAGGTGCAGGTAATGCCATGGAGGTTTCCCAGCGCATTAAGGATGAGATTGCACTGGATCCCCGTGTTACTGTTCTGGGTCACATTCAGCGTGGCGGCGTCCCCACCGCCAGAGACCGCGTCACCGCCACCCGTATGGGTTACCGTGCTGTGGATATCCTTGCCAACGGCGGCACAAACCGTATTGTCGCCCTTCGAAACAGCGTGATGTGCGATATCGACATTGACGAGGGTCTTGCCGAGCACAAGGGAATCGATCTGGAAGAAACGACCGTTCTGGAAGCTATGACCGGCGTATAATGCAAAAATCACCGTGAGAACAATGCTCTCACGGTGATTTTTTGCGCATAAACAAACCCCGCACTTCCCTACAGGGAAATACGGGGGATTTGTTTCGATTAGACTCTCTCCTTGACCTTGGCAGCCTTGCCCAGACGGTTGCGGAGGTAGTACAGCTTAGCGCGGCGAACCTTACCACGACGGACGGTTTCTACCTTCACGATGTTGGGGGAATGCACGGGGAAAACCTTCTCGCAGCCGACACCGTAGCTCAGACGGCGAACGGTGATGGACTCCTCAATGCCGCCATGCTTGCGGGCAATGATGGTACCCTCGAATGCCTGCACTCTCTCACGAGCGCCTTCCTTAATCTTGACATGAACACGAACCGTGTCACCCACGTTCATCTGGGGCAGTTCTTCCTTCATGTACTGGCTGGTCAGAGCCTTCATCAGATCCATAATAATTGTCCTCCTTGTTTATTAGGCGTTCATACCGGCTTGACTGGAGCCGCAGAGGACCACCCCTTTTAAGACCGGTATATTTTAACACAAGAACCTGCAAAAAGCAAGCTTTATTTTAAGAAAAAAGAAACTTTTTTTGAGCGCGATTTCCGGAATTTCCCACATCTTAGTTGTATTCTTCCTACAAGCTGTGCTATAATGAATCTGCCATAAAAATTACAGGAGCAGACCGATGAAACAGAAAAACGGTTCCGACCTCCCCCGCACACAAATTCCTGTGGTCCACGCAGACCCCAATACCGGATTGGATCTGCAGCAGGTCTATGTGCGACAGGAAGGCGGCTTACGCAATTTACCGCCTGAAACAAACACCAAGTCCGTCGGACAGATTGTTCGCGAGAATTGTCTGACCTTTTTTAACTTAATCTTTCTTATCCTCGGTCTTTGTCTGCTGCTTGTTGGCTCTATTAAGAATATGGCTTTTCTCGGTGTTGCTGTTTGCAATACACTGATCGGCATATTCCAGGAGATCCGTGCAAAAAGAGCTGTAGACAAACTGACCCTGGTCGCAGCAGGAACACTGACCGCAGTTCGCGGCGGTGAGCGTGTCCGTGTTCGTACCGATTTGCTTGTTCGGGATGATATTGTTGAATTTACCCCGGGCGACCAGATCTGTGCCGATGCCATTGTTCGCCAAGGACAGCTGCAGGTCAACGAGTCCCTGCTGACCGGCGAGGCGGATGCAATTAAAAAGGATGTAGGTGCAGAGCTGAAATCCGGCAGCTTCGTTATCTCAGGTCGATGCCTGGCGCAGCTGACACAAGTGGGATCTGAGAGCTATGCTGCCAAACTTTCAACGGAAGCAAAGCAGCATATGAAAACTGCCAAATCTGAGATGATGCGCTCTTTGACGCGGCTGATCACCGTTGTCGGTATCGTCTTAATTCCCATGGGCGTTCTTCTTTTCCTGCGTCAAATCCGTGATACAAGTCTGGCGCCCGCCGTCGAGAGCACGGTAGCTGCTCTCATTGGCATGGTTCCCGAGGGACTTTATCTCTTAACCAGCGTCGCCATTGCAGTCAGCAGCCTGAAGCTGGCGCGCAGGCGTGTTCTGGTGCAGGATATGAACTGCATTGAGACCCTTGCTCACGTGGATGTGCTATGTGTAGACAAGACCGGCACCATCACAGAGCCAGCTATGGAAGTAACGGAGCTCTATCCCCTGCGCTCGGATCGCTATGACCACGATGACATCGAAAAAATTCTTGCTGCGTTTTATTACGGCCAGGAGACGGATAACGAAACTGCTGCCGCAATGTGCCGTCAATTCGCCCTGGAGAGCGATTGGAAGGCTGTAGAACGCATTGACTTTACTTCGGCAACAAAGTGGGCCGCCGCTGATTTCGGAGAGCATGGCCGATATATTGTAGGTGCTCCTGAATTTATTCTCGCTGAAGCCTACGAGTCTATTCGGGAGCTCGTTGAATCCTGGGCGCAGCGTGGCTGCCGTGCCTTGCTGTTGGCTGCATATGAAGAACAATTTGCAGAGAAACTGAATCCTGGTTCTGTTACTCCCATTGCCTTGATTTACTTAAGCAACTCCATCCGCCCTGATGCACCGGATACCTTCCGCTATTTTGCGGAGCAGGGTGTGAGCATTCGGGTGATCTCCGGTGATAACCCGCTCACCGTTTCCGAAGTAGCGGCCAGAGCCGGCATTGAAAATGCAGATCAATTTATCGATGCCACAACCCTCACCTGTCGCGCTGATTACATAGACGCCGTAAAAAAATACACTGTTTTCGGCAGAGTAACGCCGGAGCAGAAACGGCATTTGATCCACGCCTTCCAGGATCAGGGACATACGGTTGCCATGACCGGCGACGGTGTCAATGATGTCCTTGCGCTGAAGGATTCCGACTGCGGCATCGCCATGGCCAGCGGCGCCCAGGCCGCCTCCCAGATCTCCCGCATTGTGCTGCTGGATTCCCAGTTCTCCGCTATGCCGCAGATTGTGGCAGAGGGTCGCCGCGTAATCAATAACATCCAGCGTGCAGCTGCCTTGTTTCTGGTGAAAAATATTTTTTCATTCTGTTTAACTCTGGTATTGCTCTTTGTGGATATGCCTTATCCACTGCAGCCGATCCAGCTCTCTCTCATCAGCACGCTTACCATCGGAATTCCCTCTTTCTTCCTGGCGTTAGAGCCAAACTACGCGATTGTCCGTGGTAAATTTATGCGTAATGTCATTCGCAGAGCCATGGCCGGCGGTCTGACCAATGTAATACTGGTTTTGCTGGCAATGCTTTGCACCAAATTATTCGATCTTCCTCTGGGCGAATTGGAGACCATTACCCTGTGGATTCTTGCTACTGTTGGATTTGTCACCCTGTACCACGTTTCCGTCCCCTTTACGAAGCTGCGTATTGCCGTGTTTGCTGTAACTGTCAGTGCCATGCTTGTGTGCCTGCTGTTTATGCCCGGTTTCTTTGAACTCGCAGCGCTTTCCGGCAAATCTATTCTCATTCTTGCACTTCTGATGGTGGCCTGTCCCTCCCTGATGTTTGTTCTTCGCCTGATTTTTGACCGAAGAATGGACATAAAAGATCGCAAGCAAGCATGACATAAAAATCCCTGCCTGACAGGCAGGGATTTTTTACAGGAGCTTATACGCAATATCCACCGCTTTGCTCATAATGGGACGCAAATTCAGATCCATCTGCCCAAGATAAGTCACAAATTCTGCTCCGAAGCCTTGCTTATACCGGTGCAGACCGTACTTTGGGTTTTCGGGAACGGGCCAGCCCTCTACGCCCCGAAAATCGAAAAAGCGGCAGCCGCTGCGCAACGCATCCGTCTGTGCGTGCCATTGCAGCAGCTCATTGGGGTGATATTTCAGTCCTTTTCGGTAAGAGCAGGAATAGAGAAACCAGCAGCCGGTACCGAAGGTTACGGTAATAGCCGCAGCTAACGGAGAATCCTCCAGCTCGGCAAAATATAATCTGGCGTGACCGTTCATATGCTCCAGAATTCTGCGGTAGTACCAGAGATCCTTCGGCTCAAATCCGTTCTTTTCTGCCGTTTCCTCCATCATTTCGCAGAAGATGGGCAGATCATGAACCGTTCCGAGACGGGTTTGCACGCCCATTCGTTCCGCCTTATGAATATTATAGCGACAGCTGCGATGATAGCCCGTCATCAACTGCTGCGGTGTCTTTCCCTTCAAATCCAGCACATAGCACATTCTCGGTTGAAACAGGGAAAAATCCTCATTAGCGTCTATATGAAAGCCCATATCCTGCACAAGCTTCCCGTACAGGCTGTTCCCGCTATGGATTCTCGGGTCGATCCGCAAACGGTAGGAGCCGTAGCTTTTTCCCAGATTCTTTGCCCCATCGATCAGCTCTGCGAACACCTCACGATCTCTCTCGTGAAATATCGGGCCTCTGGGCGCATAAAGAAGACTGGTCTTAATTGCAGGGATATCATGCCGCAATAGTGCCATAGTACCACGAATTCTCCCCCGGTCATCCCGACAGATCAGGCCATGCCATACCCAATCCGTCTTCACATTGCCCCAGAGCGAGCTCTGCATAAAATGGCAGTTTTTGTGATTTTGCACGAATTCATCCAGCTCTTCGGCATGATTCAAATCAACATATTCGATCATAGTACACTCTCTTTTCAGAATGATTATCTGTGAGAATGTTACAATGGAAATGTATCCCGCTCTGATCGAAGTTGCATCAATTCTGCATCAAATTATTCCGCCGCGACTTCTTCCAGCTCCTGCCGCTCAGACTTTGAATAAACGCCCCAAACCAACGCCTCGTCCTCCCGATCATAGAAAAGCCCAAATCTATAGCTGACGTCCCCCTCTGAAAAACGACTTTTCACCAGCTGCATCTGATTGCTTTGGTTGACGACATCCGGAGTTTCAATGTAGATATCGTCTACGGTATGACCGTAATAGTTCGCCCAAGTGCGCAGTTGCTGCGACAGCGCTTCCTCGATGCTTTCCGCACTCAGTTCATATAAAGAATCAAAATACAAATCCGTAAGAAACTGAATTTGAATCGTCAGAATCTTCTGATGCTCAGGATCATAGTAGCAACGAATACTACTGTCGTTGCTCAATTCGTAGTAACGGAAGGCTTCGCTGCTTTGGGAATGCAATGCGAGATATCCACGGACAGTATAAGACTCCATGGAAAGATCCACCATTATCCTCGGCAGAGCTCCACCTTCTACAAGGAGTTTCATCTGTTCACGAAACGCCTCAATGCATTCCTTCTGCGCCTGTGCATCGGCTGTAGGATCAGGGCTGACAATCAGTTCGTCACTTTCCAGAAGCTGCTGCTTCCTGGCAATACTTAATTCCCCATAGCCCTGCAATTCTCCGGATATATTCTGCTTCTCCACCCTCCCGATGGCATTGTTTTCCATAACCAGAAGCACAATCCACGGAATTAAAAAGGACAGCAGCAAGACGGTAGCGCAAATGCCGACCCATATAAATTTACGATTCAAAGCTGCCACCTCCCAATACGAAGGATACTACCGTGCCCTTGCCGGGAGCACTCTCAAATTGAAGAGCAGAACCGTGCAGATGAACGATCTTCCGGCATAGAGCCAGACCAAGACCTGCGCCGCCCTGAGCACGGGCTCTGGATTTGTCCACCATATAAAAAGGCTCTGTCAGCCGTGCCAGTGCTTCTTCCGGAATTCCACGACCAAAATCGCAAACGCTGAGCAGATAACCATTTTCTACGGGCTCACCCAAAAGGAGAATTTCACCGCCATCCTCCGATGCTTTTCTGGCATTGTCTATCAGATTATACAGAAGTGTTTTCAGCAGCTCACGCGCGCCATGTATGCGATACTTCCGAATTTTGCTCGTAAGACGGATTTTATGCTCTTCCAGCAGGTAAGCGCAGCTGTTTGACACCTCTTTCACAAGCTCCCCAATTTCAAACTGCGTAAATTCCGGTTCTTTATGGTCTAAAGCAAACAGTTCCAGCAGGGCAAAGGACATTGCCTCAAGGCGCTTACCCTCCGTAAAGATAAAGTTTGCAGCCTCAAGCTGCTGCTTCTGATTCAGCTTGCAGCTACGCAGTGTATCTGCATAACCGATCACGGAGGTCAGAGGCGTCTTCAGCTCATGAGCAAAGCTGGCGGTAAAGTCCTTCTGACGCTGCGCAGCATCCTCTAACTCATATATTTTCGACTCTAAAGAGTCCGCCATAGAGTTAAAGCTTTTTGCCAGATGACCGACCTCATCCTCTGAATGAACCACTGCGCGTTTATCATATTTTCCCTCTGAAAACTGTTTTGCTGCACGGGATATTCTCCGAATTGGCTCCGTCATGTAGAAGCAGAGCAGCATCGTCAGTGCAAGGGCTATGAGCAGCACAGTGACCATGATAATTTCATAGCGGCGAAGCTCTCCACGGCACCGTTCAAAAATATCCTCCACATCCGAACACCGTACAAAGGTCAGCTGTGTTCCGTATAGATTGATGCTGTAGGATGCCACGAGGATATTACCGTTCTCATTATCAACGATTCGCAGAAGCATCTGCCCGCTCTCACGCTCCTCCGGAAGATAGGCATGCAAAGCACGGGAACCGGTGAGATACTCCCCTTTTCCCGTGCATACTAAAAAATTGTTTTCCAGAGCGTCGTCTGTGCTGTATGCAGTATTCTGCAGGGTTCTCCTTGCTCCGGAAATATCACCCTTGCGCAGGTCATCCATGCATAATGCCTGCACCGTCAAACTAAACAGGCGCAGTTCTTCCTTTGCTGTAGCTTTCTCTGAAGTCATGGCTGCAGAGAAGGAGCCCTCAATCACGAGCATACCGCAAACCGACAGAGATAAAGCCAGCAGCATCGCCACTACAGCGATCATCTTCCATGCAAACTTCAACTCATACCTCCAGGCGATAGCCTACCTTATAGATCGCAATCAACCGCTTCTGCCATCCCAGTTTTCTGCGCAAGCGCTGCACATGAAGATCTACCGTCCGGCTATCCGCCAGATATTCTCCCTCCCAAACCCGTTCGTAGATCTTATCACGGAAGAGGGCAATATTACGGTTTCTCAAAAAGAGCAGCAGCAATTCATACTCTTTATGCGTCAGAGTTACGGGGTTTCCTTTTTTCGTCACCAGCATGGATCTCGGTTCAACAACCACGTCATCGATCTCGTAGCGCTCCTCTGTTTTGCAGGCACGGCGCAAAACAGTCTCCACTCTTGCGATCAATTCGACAATCTCAAAGGGCTTTACCAGATAATCATCCGCACCGGCTCTCAATCCCTGAACACGATCCTCCACAGAGCCTCTTGCCGTTATGAAGATCACCGGAGTCCCCGTTGGGCGAATCTGATCCATCAATTCAAAGCCATCCGCACCGGGAAGCATAATGTCCAGCAGAATCAGGTCATAGCTGTTTTCCATCAGGATGTCCGCCGCCTTCAGGCCATCGTCCACGCAGGTACAATCATAACCCCTTGCCGAAAGGTTCATTTCAATTAGGAATGAGATCGGCCGCTCGTCTTCTACAATCAATATTTTTATCATTCGCAATTCCTCCCGAGGATATCTTGCATTCTAATTGTATCATAATTTCATCATTTCTTCCATTTTTCTTTTCGCACTATTGACTTTTATTCTAAAATTTTTTAGAATTAATATGTATGATTTTGAAAAGGAGGAAATTCCTATGGGATTCAAAGGCAGTATGTACATCTGGAAGGATCGAAAGCGTTTTCTCGGCATGCCCCTCAGCTTTACCCGCTATGCCCTGAGTGAGGATCGCCTGTTCCTCTCTGTTGGCTTTTTCAGTGTGAGAGATGAGGAAATTCTGCTCTACCGTGTACGGGATATCAGCGTTAAGCGTACGCTCTGGCAGAGAATGTTCGGCGTAGGCACGGTGAATATCCGTTCTTCCGACAAAAGTACCCCTGAAGTATTCTTGAAGAACATCAAGAAGCCCCTGGAATTTAAGGAACTGCTGCACGGCAATGTAGAAGAGTGCAAAATGCGTCGACGTCTGCGGATCAGCGAAATGAGCGCAGACTTTAACGACGACGACAGCGATCTGGACGACGATATTCCCGAGCTGGAGCAGGATTGACATACCTTCTTTACCCTATCTTTACCCGCACAGCGCTTGGTCTGTGCTATAATGTACAAAAAAAGTAGGAGGAATTTATCTTGGCAGCATTGTTTGAGAATGTCTATGAGTTTGGCATGGGCTTTATTTCCAATGGCAACTGGAAAGAAGTCGTCATGTGGCTCATCGGTGCAATTCTGATTTACCTTGCCATCGCAAAGGACATGGAGCCCTCGCTGCTTCTGCCCATTGGTTTCGGTGCAATTCTGATGAATTTGCCCGGCGTTGAGTTGAAGACCATTGAGGTTCTGTTCCGCTTCGGTATTTCCGAAGAATTTGGCGAACTCTTCCCCTTAATCCTGTTCATCGGCATCGGTGCAATGATCGATTTTGGCCCGTTGCTCTCCAATCCCAAGCTGATGATATTCGGCGGCGCGGCACAATTCGGTATATTCTTTACGTTCTTTATGGCGAGCTACTTCTTCGATATCCGGGATGCAGCCTCCATCGCCATCATCGGTGCAGCAGACGGTCCCACCTCTATTATTGTTGCTCAGGAGCTGGGTTCCAAGTATCTGCCCGCAATTATGGTTGCCGCCTATTCTTATATGGCTCTGGTTCCCATCGTTCAGCCGCCTGTTATTAAGCTGCTGACCACCAAGAAAGAGCGCATGATCCGCATGCCTTACGAGGCTAAGGAAGTACCCAAGCTGACCCGCATTCTCTTCCCCATTGTGATCACCATCATCACCGGTCTCTTCGCTCCTGATGCCGTTTCCCTCATCGGTTTCCTGATGTTCGGTAATCTGATCCGTGAGTGCGGCGCTCTGAATTCTCTGTCTGAGACTGCGCAGAAGGTTCTTGCAAACCTGATCACCCTGTTCCTGGGTCTCACTATCGCAGCTCGTATGGGTGCGGAAGAATTCCTGCAGACCGAAACCCTCCTGATCATGGCACTTGGCCTTGTGGCTTTCATTTTCGACACTGCCGGTGGCGTAATGATCGCCAAGCTCATCAACCTCTTCCTGCCCGAAGGTAAGAAGCTGAATCCCATGATCGGTGCAGCCGGTATCTCCGCATTCCCCATGTCCTCCCGTGTGATCCATAAGATGGGTCTGAAGGAAGATCCCCAGAACTTCCTTCTCATGCACACGGTCGGTGTTAACGTCTCCGGTCAGATCGCTTCCGTTATTGCCGGCGGTTTGATCATGAGCCTGGTTTACAACTTCGGTTAAGGAGGTATTCGAGATGAATTTTCTTCAGACGCTTCTCACGCTAACGGATACGATCCCTGACCGTAAGGCAACTTGGCAGGAATCCCTGGAACTGATTGGTGTTGGCTGGGGTTCTATTTTCCTGGTGATTGCAATCGTTATCGTTGTAATTATCATTCTGAACAAAATGTTCACCAAGAAATAATACATCGGCGGCTGTGACAGAAATGTCGCAGCCGCCTTTTCTCATAGCTATAGATAGAAAACAACCTCCGGGAAACCGGAGGGTGTTGTAGGCTGTCAAAAAACCGTTAGTCTATGGTTTTCGGAGGGAAGAAAAGTGTGAAAGGAAACCGTCAGGGTGTCCTTTCACGTTCAATAACCCGCCCGCAGGCGACAAAAATTGCAAAATAAGAATTACCTTAATTTTATTTTGCAATTTTGAAAGCAGCTTGTCAAAAATGTCCAAAGGACTTTTTTGACAAGCTGAAACACCCTCCGGAAAACAGGAGGGTGTTGGTCAATTACTCTTCTTCGATTTCGTCGAATTCGAACTCGAGGAGCTCATTGCACTTGGGGCAGTTGATGGCCTCGTTAAGGATCATATCCTCGTCCAGGCTCAGCACCTCGCCACAGGTGGGGCAAGTCACTTCGTAAACGACTTCCTCGTCAAAGTCAAAATCCTCATCATCGTCTTCATCTTCGAAGTCATCGTCATCATCATAGTCTTCTTCGTCGTCATCATCGTCGTCTTCGTCGAACTCCATGAGATATTCCTCGATGGCATCCAGATCGTCTTCGATCTCGTCCAGTTCATCAGAAACTGCCAGCGCATTTTCCTCAAGATCGTTGATGGTAGCTGCCATATCCTGAAGCAGATCCACAATACCGGCAATCATCTTGCCTTCTGCAGAGTTCTTATCAAAATCAAGGCCATCCATCAAGCCCTTCAAATAAGCGGATTTTTCAGAGAGAGTCATGTCGTTACTCCTTTCTCTCGGCGTTGATTAAGCCTTGGCTCTGCCAAGGTATTCGCCGGTACGGGTGTCGATTTGGATTCTGTCGCCCTCATTGATGAACAGAGGAACCTTAACCTCTGCGCCGGTCTCAACGGTAGCGGGCTTCAGGGTATTGGTAGCGGTGTTGCCTGCCAGACCGGGCTCGGTCTTGGTGACCTCAAGATCAACAAAGTTGGGAGCTTCCACACCGAAAACGCTGCCCTTATAGGACAGGATGGTGCATGTGTCATTTTCCTTGACGAACTTGAAGCTGCCATCCAGAACGCTCTCATCCACGGGGGTCATTTCATAGGTCTCATTGTCCATGAAATAGTAGAGGTTGCCGTCCTGATAGGAATATTCCATCTTCTTACGCTCAATGTAAGCAGTGGGATACTTATCGCTGGGGTTGAAAGTGGTTTCGGTAACACCACCGGTAATGACATTGCGCATCTTCACACGGACGAAAGCGGCGCCCTTGCCGGGCTTAACATGCTGGAATTCAATAATCTGCATGACCTTGCCGTCCATGTCGAAGGTAATACCGTTTCTAAAATCGCCTGCTGAAATCATTTATTTGTCCTCCTATTATTCCCTTCCGGGGAAAATATATTCATACGCAGTTATTTTAACCTATAATTCCTAAAAAAGCAAGACCTTTATGCATAAATCACAGGATAATCAGTTCTTTGGGGCTATGAGTGATATTCCTGCAGCCATTTTCCTCGAAAATCACCACATCTTCAATGCGAACACCAAACTGATCGGGAATATAAATGCCGGGTTCTGCGGAGCAAACCGCGTGCAGCGGAATGGGATTCTCATTCTTGGGTGTGCAGTTAGGCGCCTCGTGGATCTCCAGACCAAGGCTGTGACCGTAGCTGTGACCAAAATACTCGCCGTAGCCGGCCTCACGAATGACATCACGGGCAGCACCGTCCACTTCCCTGCCCGTCGCACCGGCACGGGATGCTGCAATACCGGCAAGCTGCGCCCGAAGAACGGTATCGTAAACCTTCTTCATCTCATCGGTAGCATAGCCTAAGGCAACCGTGCGGGTCATATCGGAACAGTAGCCCTGATAGATTACGCCAAAGTCCATGGTGATAAAATCGCCCTTCTGCAGCTTACGGTCGCCGGGGACACCGTGAGGCATGGAAGTATTTGGGCCGGAAACAACGATGGGATCGAAGGAAAGACCCTCACCGCCGTTCTTGTACAGGCAGTAGATCAGCTCTGCTGCCAGTTCCTTTTCGCTCATACCTTCACGAATTCTGCTGCAAACCTCAGTAAAAGCACGATCCGTAATCTCCTGGGCTTTGATCATTCGGTCGATCTCCCACGGCTCTTTACAGGCACGGAAGGCATTGATCTCCTTCTGCATAGGCTTAAACTCTGCACTGAGCTTTTGACTGAACACATTATATTCGCTGACCGTCAAATAAGCCTCCTCAAAGCCAAGGCAGGAGATCTTCAGATCCTCCAAAGCACGGTTCAGGCAGCCAAATAGATCGCCCTTAAAATCATGAACCTCAAAGCCCTTCAGGTTCTTTTCCGCAGACTCAATATAGCGACTGTCCGTAAAATAACGGGCGCCCTCTTTTCCGACAATAGCATACCCCTCGGAAATATCAAATTCTGCAGCATACATTCTGCTGTAGCGGGAGGTCAGGAACAGACCCTGTACCTCATCATTCAGCAAGCTGCGATACTTTTCAAGATTATTCATAATTTTACTCTCCTTTTTCTTGCCATGGCGATGAAGGGGATCTCCAAAAGATGCCGCAGCTTCAGCCAAATATTATGATTGTGGATCGACCGTACCAACAAGGACGTCACTCCGGAACGATTTGCGCCCAAAACATCCGTATAAATCTGATCACCAACCAGCGCCGTATGCTTCGCATCAATATGATGCTGCTCCATTGCGCGGCGGATACCCACAGTGCCGGGCTTGGCAGCATGGACAACAAAGGCTACATGATGCGCCTTACAGAAGTCCGGCACACGGGATTTGTGGCTGTTGGACACAATACAAAGGTCAATTCCCGCTTCCTGCATACAGTGGAGCCATTCCAGCAATTCTTCAGACGGAGAATTTGTGGTATAGGGAAGCATTGTATTATCAAAGTCCATGAGAAGAAGACGGAAATCATGGTTTTTTAAGAACTCCGGCGAAATATCAAGTATCGTCGGAAATATATATTTAGGTAAGAGAGAAAACATATTTCAGACCGCATCTCCATAAATTGATTTGGATCTATTATAGCACCGAAAGGACGGTTTGTCTATTGTCTATCGACTTGTATTTTATAGGAAATTGTAAAGAATTCATGTCATATCCAAAAGTTTACCCTGTTTCTTACGGATGGGGTGTCCGGCAGGACGGCACTTTACGATGTCCGAAGGAGTACGACTCTTCTCTGCCGATTGTTATCGACGACAGTATAACAGCAATACCATCGGATGAAGCGATCCGCACACTTCTTTCCTCCTGCAGAAGCGGCTGTATTTTAGACTTGGAGAAGCCGTTAACCAAGTTTCATCTCGTACTATTGGAAGGTCTGAAAAAAGCAAAAATCGAACCTTTGTGGCTTCCCCAAAAGTACACAGGTTACTATGCTACGGCTTACTGTATGCTCTCATGTGAATTTCCCCACAACAGTTGGAGAAGCTTCTGTGAGGCGCAAAGCAGGAGATATCAGAAGGGTTGGGCGCTGGAATACCATCCCATATGGATGGAAACCAGGAACATCCCCCCTCTCGTGACAGGCAAGCGATATTTATCGGAAGCAATATGCATGACAGATGTCAGAGGAAACAGCATTGTTTATTACGATACCGTACAGACAATCATGGAAAAACGAAAAATAGCAGCTCATTATGGCTGTCAGGGGATCATAAGTATAGCGGAGGAATGGAAAGGTTTAAGTAAAAAATAAGGCGCAGCCGATTGATATGCTACCCCTATGAGAGACAGTGAAAAAACAAAACTGTCTTTCATAGGGGTGTTTTTATGCCAAGGAAGCAAAAACTAAGCATAGAAGATAAAGTAGAATTGGTACGGCAATGTATCAACGGCGAAATCAATATAA
>JAZNVK010000033.1:0-10409 GCA_045592805.1 Faecousia sp. | reverse complement strand
CGAGCGGTTGCCGTTCCAGAAATAGGTCACATGGCCATACTTCTGGGTCTCGGAAACGGCATATTCCCGAATGCCGTGCTTGCACAGCAGCTCTGTCAGGGTATTCTGAATGACGGGAGGCTGCACCAGATAGTGGTTGGGGATGTGCAGGTCGCCGTCGTATTCCAGCATGCCCGCAAACTTGACGCCCGTGTAGTCGCCACGGTCGAACTTATCAAAGTCCTTGCGGTCGAATGCCAAAGAAATTTCTTGGGCACGGTCGCCGCGGAAGTTGTAGAGAATCACGCTGTCGCCGTTGGCGATCTTGCCCACGGGCTCACCGTTTTCGGCAATGACAAAGGCGGGAAGGTCCTGATCGATGCAGCCCAGCTCGTTGCGGTAGGTCTCAATGGCCTCCTGCGCCGTGGCAAACTGACGGCCGATGCCACGGACATGGGTGTTCCAGCCGTCTTCCACCATCTTCCAGTTGGCCTCATAGCGGTCCATGGTGATCTTCATTCTGCCGCCGCCGGAGGCGATGCGGTAGTCATAGCCCTCACCGCTGAGAGAGGCCAGAACGTTCTCCAGCTGCTCCACATACTCCAGAGCGGAGGTGGCGGGTACGTCTCTGCCGTCTAAGAGGATGTGGCAGTAGACCTTCTTCACACCGGCCTCTTTGGCCTTGTTCAGCAGGGCAATCAGGTGGCTGATGTTGGAGTGGACGTTGCCGTCGGACAGCAGACCCAGGAAATGGAAAGCCTTGCCGTTATCCACGCAGTTGGCCACCAGCTCCTTCCAGGTCTCGGAAGCGAAGAGCACGCCGTTTTCAATGGATTCGCCAACCAGCTTGGCGCCCTGAGAGTAGACCTGACCGCAGCCCAGAGCGTTGTGGCCAACCTCGGAGTTGCCCATGTCGTCATCGCTGGGCAGACCGACGGCGGTGCCGTGAGCCTTCAGCCAGGTGCAGGGACATTCAGAGAGAAGACGGTCCAGGGTGGGAGTCTTGGCCACTGCAACAGCATCGCCGCTGCCGCCGTCGCCCTTGCCAACGCCGTCCATAATTACCAGTACGATAGGTTTCTTCATATTCAATAAGCCTCCAATAAGCATATTTATACGCATAGTCGGTTTATTATACTATATTTTGCGCCAGGATACAAGATATTTTTCAAAATTATACGTTTTTCAGGGTCAGTTGGGGCTGTATCCGTCCTTTAATAGGGCTTCTACGGCCTGCAAAAGTGCCTCGGGCAGGCGCTGGGTGGCTACAGTACGGGCGGCCTCCTCCTGGGCATCCTTCAAGATGCCCAGATCCTGCACCAGATCCGCCACACGGAACAGGGGCAGACCGTGCTGCCGTGCGCCGAAGAAATCCCCGGGGCCACGGAGCTTCAGGTCGGTCTGCGCCACCTTGAAGCCGTCGGTGGTGGCACAGAGCTCCTTCAGGCGCTGACGGGTCTGGGGCTCTTTGACATCGGAGACCAAAATGCACCAGGATTTGGCTTTGCCTCTGCCCACACGTCCCCGCAGCTGGTGCAGCTGGGACAGACCGAAGCGCTCCGCGTTTTCCACCACCATCAAGGTGGCATTGGGTACATCCACGCCCACCTCAATGACTGTAGTAGAAACTAAAATGTCATATTCACCGGCGGCGAAGGCGGTCATAATGGCCTCTTTTTCGCTGCCCTTCATTTTGCCGTGGAGCAGCGCCAGCCGCAGGTCGGGGAAGGCGGAGTCCCGAAGGGTCTGAATCCAGGTCTCGGCGGCCTTCAGGGACTCCGTTTCGCTGTCCTCAATGGCGGGGCAGACGATGTAGCTCTGATGTCCCTCCTGGGCCTGCTTGCGGATGAAACCGTTGAGTCGGGCACGGTAGCGCTCGTCTACCAGGAAGCTCTCCACCGGCTGCCGACCCGGGGGCAGCTCGTCAATGATGCTCACATCCAGATCGCCGTAGAGGATCAGAGATAAGGTACGGGGAATGGGGGTCGCCGACATGATCAGCAGATGGGGCTGCTGCCCCTTTTCCATCAGAACGGCACGCTGGGCAACACCGAAGCGGTGCTGCTCGTCAGCGATCACCAGCCGCAGATTGTGAAATACGGTGGTCTCCGTCAGAAGGGCATGGGTGCCGATGACCAGATCATAGTCTCCGGCGGCGATCTGCTCCCGACATTCCTTCTTCTGCTTGGGGGTCATGGAGCCCACCAGCAGGCACAGGCGGATGCCCAGGGCGCTGAACAGGGGATTTAAGCCCTCGTAATGCTGCCGAGCCAGGATCTCCGTGGGTGCCATCAGGGCGGTCTGAGCGCCGTTTTTGGCGGCGCAGTAGGCGGCGGCGGCTGCCACCATGGTCTTGCCGGAGCCGACGTCACCCTGTACCAGGCGGCTCATGGGTCGGCCTGCTGCCATATCCCCCAGAATTTCCCCGATGCAGCGCATTTGCGCCCCCGTCAGACGGAAGGGGAGGGCATCGTAAAAGCCTGTCATGCCACCGGTATTCATCTTCTCCGTGCGGCGCAGGCTGCGTTTGCTCCGCAGCAGTGCCAGAGCAGTGGAGAAAATGTAGAATTCTTCAAAAATCAGCCGCTTCTTCGCCTGTTCCAGGGCCTCATGGGAATCGGGGGCGTGGATCTGGCGAAGGGCATAGCCGTAGTCGCAGAGATACTGCCGCTGCCGCACATCCTCCGGCAAAAAGTCCTCGGGACGGCAGCGCTCCATGGCCAGCTGCACCGCCTGAGAGACCGCCTTGTTGGTCAGACCGGCGGTCAGAGGGTAAATGGGCATAATGCGGCGGGTCAGATTTCCGGCGCTGTCCAGGGGCTCAAAGAGGGGATTGGTCATGCCGTAGCCCAGATAGTCCCCCTCCAGCGTGCCGTAGAAGCAGTACTGCTCCCCACGGATCAGCTTGGAAACCGTATATCCGGAGTTAAAAAAGGTCAGGTGCAGCCGTGCGGTGTGGTCAGCCACAGTGACCTTGGTCACCTCCAGCCGTTTGCCGCCGGGCTTGGGAATGGCATGGGTCTGGGGATTGGTGACCACCGATGCCACAAAGCAGGCGGGTGTCCCTGCCTCCAGATCCATAATGGGGACGATCCTCGTGCGATCCTCGTAATCTCTGGGGTAGTACTGCAGCAGATCCCCCAGGGTGGAGATGCCCAGATTGGCGAACAGCGCCGCCTTTTTCGGGCCGATCCCCGGCAGCGTTATAATGGAGTCGGTCAATTGTGCCATAGTGTCACCTGCCTTTTGCATAATTCCTCATCTTATATTATAAGCGATTTCCCTCTACAATGCAAGAGCAGAGGAAAGGGCGTGAGAATCCCAAAAAACGGAAATTTAGCGTTGGAGTGGTGAATGGTGAATAGTGAATGGTGAATGATGAAGGTATGCGCTTTGCGCATTGATTTTAAATAAATCGGCGGAGCCGATACCTCAACTATTCACTATTCACCATTCGTTATTCACCAAATATAAATTTCCGTTTATGCGATCAGGCATCACAGCAGCGAGCCGCATAAAAAAGCAAAAGCCTGACGGAGAACTCCATCAGGCGGAAAAATCCATATTTTGCTTACGCCAGAGCGTTGATCTTGAGAGTCATGCTGCTCTTCTTGCGAGCTGCATTGTTCTTGTGGAGGATACCCTTGTTGACGGCCTTGTCGACAGCAACAACAGCTGCGGTGTAGGCGGCGGTAGCCTCTTCCTTATTGCCGGTAGCAACAGCGGCGTCGAACTTCTTCAGAGTGGTCTTCAGAGCGGACTTGGCCATCTTGTTCTTCTCGTTGGCAATACGGGACAGGATAACTCTCTTCTTTGCGGACTTGATGTTGGGCATGATTGCACCTCCTCGTAACGGTGATTATCTTAAAACCGCGTGTTTTAGCTCATGCAGAAACATATTATAGTGGCAAAAGTCAGAAAAATCAATAGTTTTTTTGCAAAATTTTAAAAAATTTTTCGTCATAGGGCAAAATACCCCTTTTTTGCCCGTCGAAGGGGGAAAGCCTTGTGTATCAAGGCTTTGGAGCACAGGCGGAGGAGGGGAAAAAGACGGCAGATTATTTTTTTATGTGCAGTTTGCCGAAGGTCTGTCTTTTTCGCCAAAAGTGTAATTTTTCATATTTGTTTTATGTAAACCGCGTATGCATCCCATATACTCTGTGCAGAAAAAACAGCCCCTGTGCAAAAACCTGTGCAAAATGTTCAAAACTTCATAAATGAATGGCGATTGCTCCGGAGCACCACCGAAAGCGCAGAGGCGGGGGCGGTGCATAAATTCCCTGTATGAATACGGTGTATGCAGTTGAAATAATTCTGCGGTACAGCAAAAAATGAGTTTTTATGTAAACCGAAAACAGGGAGAAAGGGTCGAAAAAGTTCGGAAAGAACCGAAACACGGCGTACCTTGTCGGACGCTTAAAAGGACAAAAATCAGAAGTCCAAAAAAACTTTGTCAACTGTTACAAAAATTTTCAATTTTACTTCCTGCATGAAATGCTGCCTTTGGGAAATACTGTTAGCAGTTTATTTCAGGAGGTAAATATGCAGGGCAAGGTAGAGATCTGCGGTGTCAATACAGCAAGACTGAAGACCTTAAAGAACGACGAGATGGATCGGCTCCTGAAGCTGGCCGCCAAGGGAGATGAGAGCGCCAGGCAGCAGCTCATTGAGGGAAACCTGCGGCTGGTGCTGTCGGTGATCCAGAAATTTATGGGACGGGGAGAGAACCCCGATGACCTGTTTCAGGTGGGCTGCGTGGGGCTGCTGAAGGCCATTGCCAATTTTGATGTGAGTCTCAATGTGCGCTTTTCCACCTACGGTGTGCCGCTCATCGAGGGGGAGATCCGCCGTTACCTGCGGGATCAGGGACCCATTCGGGTGTCCCGAAGCATTCGGGATACGGCATATCGGGTGCTGCAGTGTAAGGAGACCATGCTGGCGGAGGATACCCGTGAGCCTACCCTGGAGGAGATCGCCAAGCGTCTGGAGCTGCCCCTTCGGGCGGTGACTCAGGCCATGGATGCCATTGCCACCCCTATTTCTCTCTATGATCCTGTCTACACCGACGGAGGAGATCCGCTGACGGTGATGGATCAGGTACGGGACACCAAGAATACAGATGAGAAATGGACGGAGCGCATTGCCTTACGGGAGGCCATCGGCGCTCTGGGGGAGCGGGAAAAACGGATTTTAGCGCTGCGCTTTTTCGACGGCAAGACCCAGATGGAGGTAGCCGGAGAGGTGGGCATCTCCCAGGCACAGGTCTCCCGCCTGGAGAAAAACGCCATCTGCAGCCTGCGAAAAGCCATCTGCGTCAGCTAAACACGCCCGCAGGCTGCAAATGGACATTTGCCGGTCTGTTTAGGAACTAACAACTAAGAGCTAAGGGCTAAAAACTGAGGTGTGCCTCCGGCACGGATTTGGATTATTTTGTCTGTCAAACAGAAATTTGCCGAACAGTTGGATGCGCTCAAAGCCTTCTCCTTGAGGAGAAGGTGGCAGCCCGAAGGGCTGTCGGATGAGGTGGTGTGCGATAGCACGGATTCGCCGAAACCCTTGATATTTATACGTTTTTTCCTACTGCACACCTCATCAGTCGCCTACGGCGACAGCTTCTCCTCAAGGAGAAGCCTTTGGTGCAACGCAGTTTTCAGGAGTACAAACAGTTCGATAAACATCTATTTGACTCAATTCCAAATCCCATGGGCGGAGCCCATACCTCAGTTATTAGTCCTTAGCCATTAGCCATTAGTCCTTAGCCGGTCACCCTTTGCCTCGGATACAAATTGCCTCCGGAGCGAAAATCCAATGCTGTCCGCTCTTCCCCAAAGGGGAATTTCGTGCTATAATAGAAAAACTACGAGAAAAGAGAGGACAACACAATGAAATGGATTCCGCGTGTGGCACTGCTCCTGCTGACTCTATGCCTTCTGACCGGCTGTGTCCGATATGGGGAGCCGATGTACGATACTCCCTACTGGGATGAGCCGGTTCAGACCACGGCACCTACAGCGGATACGCCCCAGTTCCGGGACAGCGCTCTTTGGGATCTGCAGGCGGATCGCCTTTGCTTCGGTCTCAACCGGGACTATGAGACCCGATTTACTGTCCGTGGGCAGAATGTTCAGTCCGTCAGCCTGTACTATGAGGGCTCAGCGGTCTGCGATATGGTGGATGACGGCACCGACGGCGATGCCAGAGCGCGGGACGGTATCTATACCTGCACCGTCACCAACCGTGGCGATGAGGTGGGGCAGGATCAGCTCTATGCCGTCAGCGGAGATCTGAGCTCCGAGCCTGTGACCCTTTACTATCTGGATGCCCCCACGCAGGAGCAGCTGCAGACCTTTGAGGGAGCGCAGCTGACCATCCGGAGCTACTTTTCCTCCGCTGCCGACAGCGAGGGGTTTGTAAATCTCTCCGATGTCCCTGCCCTGCTGGATCAGGCAGAGTATTTTATCTCCAACCTCCATCAGCGGGGCAGTGTGCTGTATTACCGGGTCTATGATACCCACATCACCGCCAAGTTCGATTGTGGTATCACGGCGGTCTATATGCCCCCTCTGGCAGAGGTGGACAGCGGCACCGGCGATTGCTCGGTCTACACCTTCCAGCCCTTCTACGAGAACTACCCTGCCTCCATCGATCCCTATCTGGATTTCCCCGACAAGGCAGCCCAGCTGCTCCATGCCACCTTTGACCACTGCAGCTGGAACGGCAACAACGACGAGAATGCGGTGACCCTGGACTCCGTCCGTGCCTTCGAACCCAATGAGATCATTCTCTGGCACGGCCACGGCGGCTACGATGAGAATCTGGGTCCCTTCCTGGTCACCGGTCAGCGCTATGACCGGGATCGGATGCTGGAACGGGAATACTTTGAGGACGTGGTCAATGACCGTGTCATCAGCGTCATGGATAACCGTCTGGCCTTTACCGCCGCCTTCGTGGACGAGCGCTGCGGTTCTTTGGACGGCAGTTTCCTCTACTTAGGCTCCTGCAGCAGCGGTCAGGACAGCCGTCTGGCAGATGCCTTCCTGCGCAAGGGTGCCACGGCGGTGGTGGCAAATACCGACACCATCAGTACCATTTACAATCTCTGCATGCAGTATCAGACCGTGGAGTACATGTGCCAGATCGACCCTGCCACCGCCAATGCCTACACCCTGGAGAAGGCACTGGCTCTGTCCATGGAGAAGCTGGGTGAAAATGACTTCCGTTTCGGCCTCGACCCCAACCGGGATGCACACCCTGTGATCTTCGGCGGCTACGAGGCAGAGAACTACCGCTTCGGCAGCGTCTGGGCAGGTGTTCTCCCCGAGGAACCCACTACAGAAGAACCCACCACCGAGCCTCCTACCACCGAACCGCCCACGGAGCCTGTGGTTGCCAATCCCTATCCCGATTACAAGTGGTTCCTGGAGAGCTACACCTGGGTGGACTATGTGGCCTCCGACCTGTCGGAGATCCCGGCGGATCAGTATGATGAATACTGGATGGGTACCTACAGCCTCTACGATGTCAACGGCGACGGCGTGGACGAGCTGATCATCAAATGCGGCCAGTCCATCTCCGATACCAGCTATAATTTCTACACCTGGTACGAGGGCGAGATCTATACCATGGGCGCCATCTTTGCCGAAAGCGGTCTCTACCGTCCTGCCGACGGCAGCGACTGTATTCTGGTGCGAAATGCCCATGGGGATATCGAGGAGCTGACCTGCCTGGAGATGACCTGGGACGGCCTGAAGATCCTCTGGCAGCAGGAATACTACTACCAGCGGGAGGACTATGTAGATCCCAAGGAAGGCACCTGGATCTGGCTGGAGGCCTACAGTGTCCATGATACGAGTATCCTGAACTAGGCGGCCGAGACATAGGAGATATTGTCATGCTGAAAGAATTGTTCGAGCTTCTGATACTGGAGAGCGGGAAACTGTTGACCCTCCTGGCTTATGGCGCCGAGGGACGGGATGCCCTATGTGCCCAGGGTAAGAAGCTGACAGGTGTTACGGTTTTCCTGTATATCTTCTTTGCCCTCTGGATTTTTGGCGCCCTTTGTACTGCCTTCCTCCTTTTTGAGGGTGGCCGTCTCCATGAGTGGCTTTTTGGCTGCGGCGGCTTTGTGGCACTGAACCTCGGTTTCCTCCTATGGCTGCGCCACGCCCGCAAAGTCGGAAAGCGTGCCATACAGGAGCAGACAGAGCAGAAAAGACTGTAAAGGTCAATCTTTCTCAGGTGAATAACGAATGGTGAATGGTGAATAATGAAGGTATCGGCTCCGCCGATGGAATTTGGAATTGAGTCAAATAGATGTTTGTCGGTGAGGCTAAGGACTAATAACTAAGAACGAATAACTGAGGTATCGGCTCCAACCATGAGATTTGAAATAAAGTCAAATAGATGTTTATCGGTCTGTTGGCTTCCACCTAAATCCACCTTTTCAATAGAAGTACAGGCTACCGAAAAGCCATGTCATTGCGAGGAGGGCTAAGCCCGACGTGGCAATCCGTTCAAAAAATGTTTCGATTATATGGGAATTTAGTGTAAAAACGGTAGTTTTTAAGGATGCGGATTGCCACGGCCACAGGAGGCCTCGCAATGGCAAAGCGTAATTTGATGCCTTACTCATAGCCTGAAAATCCTCCCGATACGGGGGGCTTTGGCTACACCAAACTGTTCGACAAATTTCTGTTTGACGGGCTAAATATTCCAAATCTGTGCCGTAGGCACACCACAGTTTTTAGTCCTTAGTTATTAGTCGGCAGCATTTTGGCATTTTGTCCGCCTGTGCGCTGATCACACAGAAACACGCCATAGAAAAAAGCTGAGTTACTGCGACGCAATTTGCTCCGAAAAGCCATTGCTTGTACTTCGCATTCTCCTCAGCTCAAATATATTGAAACAGATTATATTAGAAAGCGCAAGCAAAAGGAATCTTAGTTATATGCAAACTCCCGCTGTGTGTGCTATACTATATGCGCCGGAGGTGAGGGCTTTGCTCGGAAGTATGGTAAAGGTGATTGTGGACAGACCCCTGGGGTCTTATCATCCCAGGCATCCGGATCTTTATTATCCCATCAACTATGGCTATGTCCCCGGTGTCCTTGCGCCGGACGGTGAGGAGCAGGATGCCTACATCTTGGGGATTGCGGAACCGCTGGAAGAATTCGTGGGGAAGGTCATCGCCGTGATCCACCGCTTTGACGATGTGGAGGAGAAGTGGGTGGTTGCCCCGGAGGGGATGCGCTTTTCTGCGGAGGAGATCCTGGCTACCGTGGCCTTTCAGGAGCAATATTTCCAAATCCAATTGCGAATGGAGAAAACAACATAAGCATCACCATGATCATCCGGCGCCTCACTATGACAAGCTGTTTCCGGCGGAGACAGGCTTTTATCAGCCCATGGGCCGAAAGGAGCAAAAACTATGATCCTACTCATTGCCGGGGCCTCCCATACGGGCAAGACCCTCCTGGCCCAGCGTCTGCTGGAACAATATCACTATCCCTATCTGTCCATAGACCATCTGAAAATGGGTCTGATCCGCAGCGGTAATACCGCCCTGACTCCCATGGACGATGACAAGCTGACCGCCTACCTCTGGCCCATTGTACGGGAGATGATCAAGACCGCCATTGAAAATGGCCAGAACCTGATCGTAGAGGGCTGCTATATTCCCTTTACCTGGCAGGAAGATTTCTCACCGGAATACCTCCCACACATCCGCTACCGCTGCCTGATCCTCTCCGAGGGCTATATCGAGCGCCATTTCGAAGACATCCGCACCCACGCCAACGCCATCGAGACCCGCCTGGACGACAGCGGCCTGAGCAAGGAGCAGCTGATCCAGGAAAACAAAGCAAACCTCCGCCTCTGCCAAGAAAACAACTGCGCCTATCTTCTCATAGAGGATAGCTACGAGATCCCATTGGAGGAAATGGTGGAGTAGTCGGCGTAATGCTTGGCGTAGTAAACTCTTCTGTAGGTCTCGGCTTCGTCGCTCTCGGCGATCTTCTTCTGGAAGGCGGGGTAATCCATTATTGCTTGACTTTCTCCCCTTTTCGGTGTATCCTAAAGATGGCCGGGGTAAGGCTCCCGGCTCACCTTTTCAGGGGTGGAGAGTAGCGGTGTCTTGGAGGGTGGCGCTACTCTCTTTTTATGCTTTGATTTTGCTGCCCCAGACCATGGCCATAAGACATAGCAAAATTACTTCGTAGTGAAATTGTTTCTGTGAAACAGCGAAATTCTGTGTTTACGCACAGAGCGGGGGCTTATGAGTTATATTCCGGCTATGCCGGAGTGATATTTTCACTGTGTGAAAGTGATATTGAAGCCTACGGGCTTCAGTGATATTATATTCGCCTCCAAAACCGGGCGAAGCCCGATATCACTTGCGAAGCAAATATCACCGGCGCAGCCGATATAACTCG
>JAZNVK010000032.1:0-4664 GCA_045592805.1 Faecousia sp. | reverse complement strand
ATATCAAATTCCCATATAATCGAAACATTTAGGGGAACGGATTCCCACGTCGGGCTTACGCCCTCCTCGGAATGACATGGCTTTTCGGTAGACTATTCCTCTATTGAAAAGATGGATTTGGGTGGAAGCCAACAGACCGATAAACATCTATTTGACTCTATTTCAAATCCCGTCGGCGGAGCCGACACCACCATCATTCACCATTCACTATTCGTCATTCACCTGTCGCCGGTGCCACGGGCAGGATATATCCTGCCCCTACCATGCTTTTTTGCCTGTTTTAACAAATTGTTCACCCAAAATGGGAATTCTGGGTTATAATAGAGAAAATAAAAAGAGAAGGGAAGGCAGAATTATGGCACTGAAGATTTTGATCGTGGAGGATGACCGCAATATTGCGGATCTTTTGCGGCTGTATTTGGAAAAAGAGGGCTACGAGGTGGTCATCGCTTTGGACGGGCTGAAGGGTCTGGAGAAATTCCGTCAGGAGCAGCCTGCGCTGGTGCTGCTGGATGTGATGCTGCCGGGAATGGACGGCTGGGGCGTTTGCCGCAGCATCCGCTCGGAGGCCAAGACCCCCATTATCATGCTCACCGCCAAAAGCGAGACCGAGGATAAGGTGGCCGGGCTGAAGCAGGGTGCCGACGATTACATCACCAAGCCCTTTGAGATGAAGGAGGTTCTGGCCCGGATCGAGGCGGTGCTGCGCCGCAGCGGCGTTGAGCCGGAGCGTGCCTCCCGTCGGCTGGTCTTTGACAAGCTGATTTTAGACATGGATGCCTTTGAGCTGACCGTGGACGGCAAGAAAGTCCCCACGCCCCCCAAGGAGATGGAGCTGCTGTTCCACCTGGCCTCCTCCCCCAACCGGGTCTACACCCGAAATCAGCTCCTGGACGAGGTATGGGGCTTCGACTACTTCGGTGACACCCGTACCGTAGACGTGCATATTAAGCGTCTGCGCGAAAAATTAGAGGGCGTTTCCGACCAGTGGGAGCTGAAGACCGTCTGGTCCGTGGGCTATAAGTTCGAGACCAAGAACCGATGAGTACCACCTTTCGTCGTCAGCTGACGACCATGATCTGCCTGCTGCTGGGGGCGATCCTCCTGCTGGGCCTGTCCTTCTGGGTGCTCTTCACCCGCTATGCCGCCGAGGAGAAGGAGTCCAGCCTCAACGCCACCGCCGACTCCGTGGAGGCGCTGGTGCAGGCCTATTCCGCCAACTATCCCTATAACTGGGATTTCCGCATCAATCTCTCCGTGGCCTCTGCCGCCTCGGAGAACGATATCCTCATCTGCTCTCTGGACGGCACGGTGCATATCTGTTCCGGCCAGATCCAGAGCTGCAAGCACGTGGGCGAGACCATTGGCAGCCGTCGCGCCCAGCTGGTTCGTCGGGACGGCAGCCAGCGGGCGGACGCGGAGGTCTCCCGTATTTATGACGAGAGCCGTATTGCCGTGGCAAGGCTCATTACCGCCGACGACGGCACGGAGCTCTGCATCGCCGTAGTCTCTCTGGAACAGGCCAGCCTGTCGGAGCTCACCGGCCGTACCCTCCGCATTTTCATCGTTACCGCTCTGCTGGTCATCCTCATCATGATTCTGGCCATCCCCTTCTTCACCCGACGGGAGACCCGTCCCATCCGGGATATGGCGGCGGCGGCGCGGCTCATTGCCCGGGGTAACTACAAGGTGCGTGTGCCTACGGGGCATCAGAACGGGGAGATCGAGGAGCTGGCAGTGGCATTTAACAATATGTCCCAGGCGCTGGAAAGCTCTGACACCGTGCGGCAGGAATTCGTGGCCAATGTGTCCCACGAGCTGAAGACCCCCATGACCACCATTGCAGGTTACTTAGACGGTATGCTGGACGGCACCATCCCCCGGGAGCGGCATCCTTATTACATGGAGCTGGTGGCACGGGAGGCACGGCGGCTGAGCCGTCTGGTGCGCAATATGCTGGACGTGGCACGGCTGCAGGATCAGGGTATCCCCCCGGAGAAGATGACCGATTTTGACATCTGCGAGCTGGCAGGGCAGACCCTGCTGAGCTTTGAGCAGCGGATCACCCAGAAGGGGCTTAATGTGGAATTTGACATGCCGGACTACGGTGTCACCGTCCACGCCCTCATGGATGCCATCGGGCAGGTGGTCTACAATCTCATGGACAATGCGGTGAAATTTGCCAACGAAGGCGGTAGTCTCTGGGTGCGTGTGGTGCCTCAGGGCATGAAGTGCATCGTCACCGTGGGCAACACCGGTCCCACCATCGCCCCGCAGGAGCTGCCGCTGCTCTTTGACCGTTTCCACAAGACCGACAAGAGCCGCTCCGGTGACCGGGACGGCGCAGGACTTGGCCTGTATATCGTCAAAAACTTAGTCCACGCCCACTCGGAGGATGTCTATGTAGCCAGCCGGGAGGGTCGGACGGAATTTACCTTTACTCTACCCATTGCCAAATAATATTTCAGAAAGGAGCAGCAGCATGGATCGGAACGAATATGAGCCCAGACCGGATCACTACGGCACCGGCCGTGAGCCCTACCGCAAAAAGCCCATTTTCTCTCTGACGGTGCTGCTCTTTGCTCTGCTGATCGGCGCAAATCTGACCTCCTTTGCCTTTCTCATGGGCTATAACGTAGGCAAAAACCAGGTAGAAAGCAGCCACAGCCCGGATACTGCCAACCGTACCACGGAATCCACCGCCCCGGCAGCGCCCAGCCCCGCCGATCTGGCGGCTGATCTGCAGAAGAGTCTGGCGACAGTACGCATCGACGGTAAGGACTATGTGGGAATTGTGCTCAGCGAAAACGGTTATCTTCTCACCACCGCCCCTAAAGCGCAGCCGGAACGGGTGACTCTGGGCGCTGCGCATTATGATGAGATCCAAATTCAGGGCACAGCGCCGGAGCTGGGTCTTGCGGTGATTAAGATCGATGCACAGGGTCTGACCCCGGTCAGCATGGGGCTGTGCGCCATTGTAGACAATTCCGAGGAGCAGCTGATCCGCTTGCCCTCTCCCCTGTCCGGCGGTGCCGCCCAATGGCTGAGCCGTATGAAACAAACCCAACGGGAGCTCAACGGTGTCCGCCGCAGCGTGCTGGAGGGCAGCTATGCCGCCGATGACCTGCTGCTCAACGCCCAGGGACAGCTGGTGGGGCTCTGCGTCACCACCGCCGAGGGTGTTGTGGCGCTGCCCATGGAGGAGCTGCTGAATCTGGCGGTGGAGCTCATGGTCTTCGGGCATCTGGATAACTCCCTTGCCGTTGGCGCGGAGCTGACACTGCTGGACGAGGCGCAGAGCCTCTACTGGAATCTGCCCGGTAATCTGATGGTTGGCCGCATCGCTGAGGGCAGCATTGCCCAGGCCGTAGGTCTGCGGGAGGGCGATGTGCTGCTGCAAATCTCAGGAGAGGAGATTTCAGGTCCTGCCGATCTCTGGAACGCCATCGCCGCCTGCAAGGACAGCGGCATCATCACCCTGACCGTCTACCGCAGCAACGAAGAGCTGCAGCTGCAACTGGATCTGAGAAATTAGGGACAGCAAAAGCCCCGTGGAAAAATCCACGGGGCTTTTCCTTTTCCGGTACATCGGTGTGACCGATGTACCGGAAAAGCAAAGGTTGGGACAAAGGATTGGGTGCTTCGCCGGAAGGGAGTTTTCAGAGAGGCTCTTTAGATCAGGATGCCGTTGCAGTGATCGATTTCGTGCTGAATGATCTGAGCGGTCCAGCCTTCGAAGGTTTTGATACGGGTTTGCAGCTGCTCGTTCTGCCAGCGGAGCTTGATTTTGCGATAGCGACGGGTCTTACGGGGCTCGCCCAGGAGAGACAGGCAGCCCTCCTGAGTGTCGTAGGGCTGTTCCGCCTTCAGCAGCTCCGGATTCAGCATGAGCACAGGCAGTTCGCCGTCAAAGAAGACAATGATACGCTTCAGAACGCCGATCATATTCCCCGCCATGCCAACGCAGGTCTGACGATGTGCCAGCAGCGTATCCAGAAGATCACGGGCAGCAGGCAGATCCTCCGCCGTAGCAACCGCGGATTTCCGTGCCAACAAAATGGGATCATGAATCAAATCTTTTACCATAATCAATTCTCCTTGCTCTTGCTTGAACGCATTTTGACAGATCCAACTGAATATTTATCGGTCTGCCGGTCATTATCGCAGGGGCGCACTACGTGCGCCCGAGGCACCACCGTCAAATAGATGTTTATCGAACTGTTTGCCGCACGATCGAGCGCCTCCGTAGGGCGCGACCACTGGGCGCGCCGAGACCTGCTGCACTATCGTCAGAATGCGTAGGGGCGAACCCATGTGTTCGCCCGTGCCACAGCCGTCAAATAGTGCTATTCATCGATACTACGGTACAAACTTGCAACTTTGCTCCGCTGCGGGGGGCGTCCCTTTCTTGCGTCGCCAAGAAAGGGACCAAAGTCCGCAAAAAAAACGCGACTTGGGGGAGGCGCTCAGATTGTGCTGTGGTAACACTTCTACGTTTCGATACTACCCCCGACAGCCCAAATTCGCCCTCCCCCAAGACCCCCTCCCCCGCTGCGCGAAATCGTTATATTGCAGTAGTCGATTTTGCAAACTGTTCGACAAATTTCTGTTTGACTTTCTGGGCAAAGGTTGCCGTTTGCCTTACTGCTCCCGTTTTCAAAGTC
>JAZNVK010000031.1:0-2008 GCA_045592805.1 Faecousia sp. | reverse complement strand
CAATGTGGCCGGTGTCTACGCTGTGGGCGACTGCAACGGCAAGCTGATGCTGGCTCATACGGCCTATCGTGAAGCCGAAGTTGCTGTGAACCATATGCTGGGCATCAAGGACGAAATGCGCTACGAGGCCATTCCCTCCGTCATCTACACCACTCCCGAAGTGGCTGCCGTTGGCGAGACCAAGGAATCTGCTGAGAAGAAGGGCATGAATGTCAAGGTCGTCAAGACTCCCATGATGGTTTCCGGCCGTTATGTGGCTGAAAACCTCCGTGGCGACGGCTTCTGCAAGCTGGTCTATGATCTGGACCGTAACTGTCTGGTGGGCGTGCAGATGATTGGCAGCTATGCCTCCGAGATCATCTACGGCGCTGCTCTCATGCTGGAGACCGAGCTGCCTCTGAGCCAGCTGAAGAAGCTGGTGTTCCCTCATCCCTCTGTTTGCGAGGTCATTCGTGAAGGCCTTTTTATGATCTAAAATAAAAAATCAACATAAAGAAAGGAAGTCAAACACTATGCCTAAGTCCCTGTATGTGGATCCCGTAGAAACCCGTGCTGCCGGTGCGATCCACTTTGAAGACATCCCCGTTTGCGCTTACAACAAGACCATCGAGGAAGAGCGCAAGAACTATTCCGATGAAGACCTTATCCGCATCTATCGCGACATCACCATCCTCCGTGAGTTCGAGTACATGCTGAACCTGATCAAGACCCAGGCCAGCTACAACGGCATCGATACCACCTATCCCGGTCCTGCTCACCTGTCCCTGGGTCAGGAAGCTTCCTGCGTTGGCGAAGCTTATCTGATGGACAAGGATGACATCATCTTCGGTTCTCACCGTTCCCACTCCGAAATCCTGGCTAAGTCTCTGAGCTGCATCGAGAAGATGTCCGATGCCGAGCTGATGGACGTCATGGAAAACTTTCTGGGGGGCAAGACCCTGCGCGCTGTTGAGAAGTTTGGCAAGACTGACAATGTCAAGGAACTGGCTATCCGCTTCGTTCTGTACGGTGCTCTGGCTGAGATCTTTGCCCGTGAAAACGGCTTCCATCACGGCATGGGCGGCTCCATGCACGCCTTCTTCCTGCCCTTCGGCGTTTATCCCAACAACGCTCTGGTCGGCGGCTCTGCCACCATCGCAGCCGGTGCTGCTCTGTATAAGAAGAACAATGACAAAAAGGGTCTGGTCGTCTGCAACATCGGTGATGCATCCCTGGGCTGCGGTCCTGTTTGGGAAGCATTCAACTTCTCCGCTATGGATCAGATGCGCACCCTGTGGGAAGAAGGCCGCAAGGGCGGTCTGCCTGTCATCTTCAACGTGTTCAATAACTCCTACGGCATGGGCGGTCAGACCCGTGGCGAGACCATGGCTTATGACATGCTGGCCCGTATCGGTGCCGGTATCACTCCCAGCCAGATGCATGCTGAGCGTGTCGACGGTTGGAATCCTCTGGCTGTTATCGATGCATATCGCCGCAAGAAGGAAATCCTGGAGAAGGGCGAAGGCCCCGTCCTGCTGGACGTCGTGACCTACCGTCTGCTGGGTCACTCCACCTCCGACCAGAATGCTTACCGTACCAAGGAAGAGATCGAAGCATGGCGTGAGTACGATCCCATCATCACCTACCGCAAGGCTCTGGTGGATGCTGGTGTCGCTCCCGACAGCAAGTTCGAAGAGATCCTGAAGGAGACCTCCGAGCGTATGACCATGATCTGCCGCGCCGCTTCCGACGTGGAGATCAGCCCCTATGTGGACTTTGAGGCTCAGCCCGACTATGTCGAAAAGCTGATGTTCTCCAACCAGACTGTCCGCTCCATGGAGCCCGGCGTGCAGGCTCGCACCACCGGCCCCAAGGAAGACTGCAAGCGCTATACCGATCTGGAAAAGAAGGAGCGTTTCGCTTTCGATGCCAACGGCAAGGCAGTTTCCAAGATGAAGCTGTACAACATCCGTGATGCTATCTTCGAGCCTCTGTTCAACAAGTACTACGAAGATCCCACTCTGGTCTC
>JAZNVK010000030.1:0-4566 GCA_045592805.1 Faecousia sp. | reverse complement strand
TAGGCGATGGTGATGCCCAGCAGCGCCTCAGAGGTCAGGGCGGCTGCAATATCTGCAATGGTGGCAAGCTTCATGGCGTCGTAAACGGCAAGGCAGCCGATGGCGCTCATGATCTGGGTACCGTTAATGAGGCAGAGCCCTTCCTTGGCAGCCAGCTCCACTGTGGGAATACCGGCCTTAGCCATAGCCTCCTTGCCGGGGAGGATCTGACCGTCAAATTCCGCTTCGCCCTCGCCCAGCATCACCAGCACAATGTGAGACAGGGGAGCTAAATCACCGCTGGCACCCAGAGAGCCCTGACGGGGAACGATGGGATGGACACCCTTGTTAAGCATATCCACCAGGGTCTGGAGGGTGGTCAGACGGATGCCGGAGTTGCCGTGGCTCAGAGAGTTGGCACGCAGCAGCATGGCGGCACGGACGGTCTCCGTGGCAAGAGGCTTACCCACGGCGCAGGCATGGGACATAATCAGATTTTTCTGCAGCCGAGAGGTCTGTTCGGCAGAGATCAAAGTATCGGAGAACTTGCCGAAACCGGTGGTGATGCCGTAGATCACCGCACGTTCGGAGACTTTTTTCTCTACATATTCACGGGTGCGTACCGTTCTCTCCTTTGCCTCTTGGGAAATACAAACAGGCACACGGTCCCTTGCTACCTTTACCACATCTTCGATCGTCAGGCCAACGCCATTGAGCTGGATCATATACAATAACTCCCTTCGCTTTTCTGAGAAAAGCCCATAATTTGACAATTATACAGCATATATTATAGCGGATTTTTTGGGTCAAGTCAATGCAAAGGGTGAAAAAACCACATTGACAGCTACGTTTTACGCAGCTATAATGAAATCAATGGAAAGGAAGGATCACCATGGATAAAAGACTGCAGCAGATGACCTTAGAAGAAAAGGTCTCCTTGTTAAGCGGCGCCGATCACTGGCATACCAAGGCGGTGGAGCGCCTGGGAATCGGAAGAATCATGATGTCAGACGGCCCCCACGGTCTCCGTGCTCAGTTTGGAGATGCGGATCATCTGGGTATGAATGAGAGCGAGAAATCCACCTGTTTCCCCACGGCCTCGGCAACTGCCTGTTCCTTTGATCCGGCGCTTTTGGAACAACTGGGCGCAGCTATTGCCCGAGAGGCAAAGAGCATGGGGATCTCCATGGTTTTGGGGCCGGGAACAAATATCAAGCGACATCCCTACTGCGGCCGTAATTTTGAATATTTCTCCGAAGATCCCCAGCTGTCCGGTATTTTAGCGGCGGCATGGATTCGGGGCTTGCAATCCGAAGGTGTCAGCGCCTGCCTGAAGCATTTTGCCGCCAACAATCAGGAAAAAGCGCGGCTGATTAATGACTCCGTGGTGGACGAGCGCGCCCTGCGTGACTTATATCTGCCTGCCTTCGCCCATGCGGTTCAAACTGCCAAGCCTCATTCTGTGATGTGCAGCTACAATCAGCTTAACGGCACTTTCTCCAGCGAAAATCCCTTGCTGCTGGATCAGATTCTCCGTCAGGAATGGGGCTTTGAGGGCGCTGTGATCTCCGACTGGGGCGCTGTCAGCGACCGTGCTGCCGGTGTGGCAGCAGGCCTGGATCTGGAGATGCCCTATGTAGGACCGGAGCATGATCAGGATATTCTCCGTGCAGTGCAGGAGGGGCGGCTTTCGGAAGCAGCCGTGGATCGCTGCGTGGAGCGCATCCTCCACCTGTGGGACAGAGCTGTGGAGAAAACACCTTGTGATTTCTCCGCGCACCATGCTCTGGCACGGGAGGCTGCGGAGCGCTCCGCTGTCCTGCTGAAGAACGAAGACGACATTCTTCCTCTGAATTCAAATATGAGCGTGGCGGTGCTGGGTGGCTTTGCTATGGCACCCCGTTTCCAGGGGGCGGGTAGCAGCCATATCGCCCCCATGCAGGTGGATTTGCCCTATGAAGAGCTGAAAAACAGCGGCCTCGATGTTGCGTATTCCGAGGGCTACGGCTCGGAGGAGCTGGAGCCCGATGAGGAAAAGCTCCGTGCAGCAGTTGCCCTGGCGAAGGAAAAGGACTACGCTCTGATCTTTGCAGGACTTCCCGAGCGCATGGAGAGCGAGGGCTTTGACCGTGAGACCTTAGCGCTGCCCCGGAGTCATCTGCGGCTCATTGAGGCGGTGAGCGAGGTGAACCCCAATACGGTTTTGATCCTCTCCTGCGGTGCTCCGGTGCAGCTTCCCAGGCTGGACAAGGTAAAAGCGGTGCTGCTGATGTACTTAGGGGGCGAAGCCATGGGTAAAGCCTGCGTCAATTTGCTCACGGGCAAGGCTGTTCCCGGCGGCAAGCTGGCAGAGACCTGGCCGAAGGCGGTAGAGGACGTGGCATCCCATCCCTATTTCGGCTACGACAGCTTCCGCACGGAGTATCGGGAGAGTCTCTTTGTGGGCTACCGCTGGTTCGATGCCGCTGAAGTTGAGCCCGCCTATCCCTTCGGCTACGGTCTGAGCTATACCCAATTCAGAATGGAGCAGGCAGAGCTGTCTTCTGTAGAAGGCGGTTACACCGTGCGCCTTCGCCTGGAGAATATGGGCAAACGGGAAGGCTCGGAGGTGGTGCAGCTCTATGCGCATAAGAAAAACGGCGCCATTCTGCGCCCACAGAAGGAACTGAAGGCATTTCAGCGGGTAGACCTGCAGCCGGGTGAAGGGAAAACCGTAGAACTGTTCCTTCCCATGGAGGCGTTTACCTATTATGATGTACAGACCAAATCCCGCAAGATCGAGGCAGGGGAATATGAGCTTCTGGTGGGTAGCTCTTCACGGGAGATCTCCTCTGTTCTGACGCTGCGCCTGGAAGGGGAGCACCCCTGCTGCGAAATTCCTGCTTCTTACAGAGCCCTTGCAAGCAAAAAGAAACTCGCCGTCACTGACGAGGATTTTGCAGCTCTCTTCCCGGAGGGGCTGCCCCAAACCAATCACATTTCCAAGCCCTTCCACGAGAACAGCACTGTCAGCGATTTGAAGTCGTCTTTTGTAGGCAGAATTCTGGTAAAGATCATGCTGAAGGTCGCCCTGAAGCAATTTGCTTCCGACGAGGCGATGCTTTTGATTATGCAAAACAGCCTCTATGACTATCCGCTCCGTGCCATCTCAATGAGCAAGGTGCTGTCCATCGGCCAGATTCGGGGTCTCATCGACATTCTGAACCGCCACCCCCTCCGAGGCGCAAGAAAAATGCTGAAGAAGGGAAAATAATAACACAAAGCCCCTCTTGACAGGAGGGGCTTTGATGTGTATAATAGGAAACAAATGTTGCGCAACAATAGTTGCTTGCTTGGAGGAGGTGTGATTTTGCCGCCAAAATTCAAATTTACCAAAGAACAGATTCTTTCTGCCACACTGGAGCTGGTTCGTAAAGAAGGTCGGGATGCCGTCACTGCCAGGAAGGTAGCAGAGGCACTTCATGCCTCCTCCAAAGTGATCTTTGGCATCTTCGACAGCATGGAGGAACTGCAAAATGCCCTGGTTCTGGCAGCGCAGCGACATTTCGATGCCTTTACCGATCGGCTTTTAAGAGAAGGACGCTATCCGCCCTACAAGGCCGTCGGCATGGCCTATATTCGCTATGCCGCCGAAGAACGGGAGCTTTTCCGCCTGCTGTATATGCGTGACCGCAGTGCGGAGCGTGCAGCTCTTCAGGACGATGAGAAAGCCGTTCAGGTCTTAATGGAAAACTATCGTATTTCCGAAAACCAGGCAAGAAATATGCAGCTGCATATGTGGTTCTATGTCCATGGTATCGCCTCTCTGATTGCCACGGACTATTTTCCCATTGACGAGGAAAAAACAAGTCAATTACTTACAGAGCATTTTAACGCAAATATCAAATATTTTCAGGAGGAAAACCTATGTCTGTGATCGAAATCAAGGGACTTTGCAAGAATTATAAAGAAGTCCGTGCGGTGGATCATCTGGATCTGGAAGTGAAAAAGGGCGAACTCTTCGCCTTCCTGGGTATCAACGGTGCCGGTAAATCCACCACCATCCACATCCTCTGCGGCCAATTGCAGAAGGATGCCGGTACGGTGCTGGTGGACGGTCTGGATATCGACCGGGACGGAGATGAGATCAAGCGGAGATTGGGTGTTGTGTTCCAGAACTGCGTGCTGGATAAGGCCCTGTCTGTGCAGGATAACCTGCGAAGCCGTGCGGCTCTCTACGGCATCACCGGTGCGGATTTTGACAAGCGTCTGGAAGAGCTGGGAGAGCTGCTGGATTTCAAGGATCTCTACAGGCGCACCCTGGGTAAGCTCTCCGGCGGCCAGCGCCGCAGGATCGATATTGCCCGTGCGCTGTTACATAAGCCGGAGATCCTGATTCTGGACGAGCCCACCACCGGTCTGGATCCCCAGACCAGAAAGCTCCTCTGGAGCGTGATCACCGATCTGCGGAAGAAGGACGGCCTGACGGTCTTTCTCACCACCCACTACATGGAGGAGGCCGCCGAGGCGGACTATGTGGTTATCATGAATGCCGGTAAGCGCATTGCCGCCGGTACGCCCCTGGAGCTGAAGAACCGCTTCGCCGGG
>JAZNVK010000029.1:0-27275 GCA_045592805.1 Faecousia sp. | reverse complement strand
ACCCGTACCTTACCCATCTCGTCCTGTGAGCCAAGGAGTTGTCCCTCTCTATTGTCTTCCTAAGACCGCTTGGCCTCCGACTTGAAGGACAGCAGGCACATCCCCAGGGTGATGTTCTCCACGAAGAACTGTCCACAGAGTCCCAGGAGGAAGACCGGTATCACAAGCCAGGGGGAATGCTTCCTGCCCTGAAACACGGAAAACAGCAGGCAAACATAACCAAGCACGCACAAAACCGGCGGGACATAGTTGAAATAGCCGGCGCTCCAGGCATAGGTCTGGGCAAACATGGGTGCCGGCAAGGCAATGACCAGGGTGGCAGCGAGGATACGCCCGGTGAGGCTCCTGATCCTGCACAGGCGCAGCACCAGAGCGATGATCCCCGTGATGCCCAGGCAGATCAGGGCATGGCGCAGCAGCTCCGAGGAGGCCACAAAGCCTGCCAGGAAATTGCCCAGATAACGGCCGTTGAAGCACACAGCGGTGGCTCTCGCCCAGGTAAAACCCCGATAATAGGCATCATAGAGGCCGATAAAGGGGTGGTGTGGGAACAGGAACCAATCGTCGCAGGTCACCGGGAAGCCCCTGGCCAGAACTGTCAGGAACAGAAAGCAAGCCAGAAGGAACACGGCGGTAAATATTCGATTTTTCTTTGGAAGTAAGGTAGATTCTTTCATTCTGACTCCTAAAAATCCAGAAAATTGACTATCCGTTTTCCCCTAAGCGAAGCATTCAAGCGGTCAGAAAGCGCATCAGGATGGTTGCCACCTGGGCTCTGGTGGCGTTGCCGTTGGGGTCTAAGACCACGGCGGAGCTGCCGGGCTTGGTGGTGCCGTTGAGGTATTTTTCCGCCACTGCCCAGGAGAGGGCATCCTTTTCCCAGGGGGCTACGGCGGCTTCGTCGGGATAGGCGCTGAGGTCGCCGCGGGAGGCGGTATCGTAGCCCTTGGCGGCGGCATAGCGGTAGAGGATGGCGGCGATCTGCTGACGGGTCACGGGGCTGTCGGGGTCGAATTTGCCGCCGCCCACACCGTTAACAATGCCCTGGGAGGCTGCCCATGCCACGGGTCTGGAATACCAGATGCCCATGGGGACATCGGAAAACTCTGCCTTGCCGGCCTCGGGGCTGCCCTCGGCTCGCCACAGGACGGTGACCAGCATGGCTCTGGTCATGGAGGTGTCCGGTTCAAAGGTCGTGGGGGTGATGCCGTTAAAGAGTCCCTTCTCCCAGGCGTATTCCACGCCGGGGGCGTACCAGCTGTCGGGGATCACATCCTCGAAGGGCAGGTCGCTCTGCTTGGCGGCTGCGGATTGGAAGAATTCCTGATTTTCGGAGGCAAGATGGAACATGGCAGTGCCGCCCAGGCCGTAACGGGTGGCATAGGCAATGCGGTTCTTCATGCCCTGTCGGGACTCGTAGTAAACCACGTAATCGCAGTTGTCTGCCTGATAGGTGAAATAGCAGTCGTCCACAGCGTCGCCATTGGTCTGCGGCTGGGCTTTGTAGGTCTGCTGCAGATGAAGGACTTCGTCGTAGGTGATGTTTTCGGCGGTCTTGCGGGTGAGATTATAGCGGATACCGTAGGAGGACAGACCGATGAGCAGCTTCTCAGCGCCCATCTCCAGAGCGGCATAGCGGAGGCAGCGCTCCAAGTAGCTGCGGTTGCTCATTTCGCCGTAAGCGCCGCTGTAGGGGAAGGAGGCGGCGCTGTAGATATCGTAGGTGATGAGAGCCACCAGATCCGCCGCTTCCGAGAGAACCTCGTAGTCATAGAGGCTCTTTTCCTCGTCTGCCTTACGCATATAGCCGCCGGCGCTTACCATGAGCAGCTTGTTCTCTGCGTGGAGCTTGGAAGAGAGGCTGCGGATCAGGCTGCTGTAGGTGTCACGGTAGGTAGTGCCGTGGATCTCAATGTCCAGATTCAGGCCGTCCAGATCGTGGAGGCGCACCATGTCCATCAGTTCCTGTGCTGCTACCTCGATGGCTGCGGGGTCGTCCTTCAGCTGCTCCATCACAGAGCTGTCGTACCAGTTGATCACACCGCCCAGACGGAGGATATCCTGCTCCTTGCAGAAGTTCAGAAGCTCTGTGGTGTAGAATTTGCCGTCGATGAAGTCGGAGGCGTAGCGGTTGGCATAGCCGGGCTTTTCGTTCTGCTTCTCCGTGAGCTTGGCGGCGGAGAGGTAGAGGCAGTTCAGAGAGACCACGTTGAAATTGTCACTGTTGCGCTCCAGAATATCCAGCGTCTGCTGCCACCTGGTCTCGTCCCAGTAGCAATCCTCGATGAAGGCCATGGTGTAGTCGTAGCTCATAGCCTGCTGCTGAATTTTCTCCACAGGCTGCAGAACGCCCTCAGGGATCTTGTATTTTGCCTCCAGATCCCGACGGGGAATGGTGGATGTAACGTCACGATTAGGATCATAGGTGATGATGCCGTAGTCCACCGCCGTATTGAGGCAGAGGATCTCCTCGGTGCTGAGCTGCTCCTGACCACGGAAGGAGCGGAGATTGATGGCATTGATATCGTAGAGTCCCTTGGAATTGACGATAAATTTGACAGCACCGGCATAGGTGATGGGGGCATCGTAGTCCAGCTGCGCGGGCTTGATGACACCCTTGGCGGCCTCCTGGCGGATATAGGGCGCTGCCCAGTCGGAGGGGAGATTGCCGTCACGATCTGTGGGGCTCTCACCGTCGATGCCCACTGCCCAGTAGGAGTAGGCTGTGGTCAGGGCGATGAACTCCTCCACCGTCATAGGACGGTCGGGCTCCTGGGTCAGGTCGAAGTGCCAGTCGGCATGGGTTTCAAAAAAGGATTCGTGAATGGCGCTTGCAGGCACAGCGCCCAAAAGCAGGGCGAAGGCCAGAATTGCCACAAAAATGCGGTTTATTTTTTTCATGATTACCTCAAAAGTTAATAGTGCCTCAAAAAATAAAGCCCCCTGCTCCTTGCGGAACAGAGGGCGTAAGTTACGCGGTACCACCTCTGGTTCGCCGCCCTCTCACAAGGGTCAGCCTTGGGGAGTTGCAAATAACTCCGGCGCTTTCACGGGCGCAACCGTCCTGCCCTACTGTGGTGACTCGGTGGGTTTGCGGCGTGCCCGGTGGTCACGCCCTACGGGTCGCGGCGTGCCCGGTGGTCACGCCCTACGAGTCTGATTTGGTTCAGGCAGGCCGCTCCGGGAGGTATTTCGCCGGGTCTTCCCACCGCCTTGCACCAACCGGCGGCTCTCTGAGGGTGAAAACTTCGGGTACTTCTTCCCTTCACTGCGTTTTATCTCGCTTATCCTAACAGAAAGTGGGGCGAAAGTCAAGTATTATCCTGATTTCCCCTTCTTTTTCTTTCTCTGCGCCCGTAATTCCTTCCACTGGGCGTGGCTGAGGGGCTCACACAGTAGACTGCTCTTTTTAAAGAAGATTTCGACCAGCCACTGGGGCAGCTCATGGGCGTGGCGCCCTACGTAGAGGACGCCTGCAAAGATTCCAAGGACAAACAGGAAGGGTGTCAAGATCAGAAGCCAAACAGAAAGAGGAATTTTCTGAAAACCGCCTACAGAGCCGAGGATACAAACACAGAATACGAAGAAGGCAACAACAATGCAGAACACCAGAATATAGCCTGAGGGTTCGAGAATATTGCCTCGGAACAGGTCTGTTTTTTGCTTCTTGACAGGAGGCGCTTTTTTCTTCTTCTTTGCCACTGTTTCCTTATTTGGCCAGATATCCGCCGTCTACGGGGAGGGTGGTGCCGGTAGTCCAGCAGGCACGCTCGCCCAGGAAGTAGACCACTGCATCAGCAATATAGGCGGGGTCGCCGTAGGAGCGCATGGGCATTCTGCCGCAGAGATCCTTCCTGGAGCTCTCCAGAGCCAGGTAGGCGCTGTTGTGCTTGGTGGGGATGGGGCCGGGCATGACGGCGTTAACGGTGATGCCGTACTGACCCAGCGCCTCCGCTGCCATATGGGTGAAGCTGCTGACAGCGCCCTTGGCTGCGCCGTAATGCACCTGGGTAGCAGAGCCGGACAGGGCGGTAATGGAGGAGAAGCAGACCACACGTCCCTTGATGCCCTTCTTTACCATCTGCTCCGTGACCTTCTGGGTCAGGAAGAAGACGGACTTCATATTGACATTGAAGGTAGTCTCGTAGCTCTCGGGGGTAACCTCGAAGAAATTCTCGAAGAGGCAGATGCCTGCATTGTTGACCAGGCCGTAGATGTCATCATAGCTTGCCAGCTTCTCTGCCAGGGCGTGGATCTCCTCGTCCTTGGACAGGTCTGCCCGATAGGCGGCGAATTCCACCCCTGCGGCCTCGGCGCAGGCCTTGGCCTCGGTGATATCGCCGGTATTATAGGTGATGATCAGGTTTGCGCCCTCTTCGCACAGGCGCTTGACAATGCCCAGCCCCAGACCCTTGGAGCCGCCGGTCACAATGACTCTCTTACCCTTTAAGCTCATAAGTACCTCCACAAAATTAAACTTTTAACATTTCAGCTGCGCTTTGCAGCGTGGTTTCCGTGATATTGGCGCCGCCGATGATGCGTGCCAGCTCCAGCTTTCTGCCCTCAAAGTCCAGGGGCTCTACTGTCGTATAGGTTCTGCCGCCACGCTCTGCCTTGGAGATCAGCAGATGGGTGTCTGCCATGGCTGCCAGCTGAGGCAGGTGGGTGACGCAGAGCACCTGCTTGTTTTTGGACACGCTCTTCAGCTTCTCCGCCACCTTCTGAGCGGCTCGGCCGGAGACACCGGTATCCACCTCGTCGAAAATCAGGGTGGGAACCTGATCCTTCTCCGCCAGCACATTCTTCAGCGCCAGCATGATCCGTGCCAACTCGCCGCCGGAGGCGACTTTATTCAGAGGCTTCAGTGCCTCGCCTGCGTTAGCAGACATATAAAACGCCACGGCATCCATGCCCAGGGGGCTCAGCTCCGTCTCGGTGAATTGACAGGAGAACTGCACCTTCTTCATATCCAGGTCGGCCAGTTCCTTTAAGATGCGCTCTGTGAGACCCTGTGCTGCCTTCTCACGACCCTTGTGCAGAACAGCAGCCGCTGCACGGGCCTCTTTCTCCAGGGCTTTTTCCTGAATTTTCAGCTGCGCCAGACGGTCATCGGCAAATTCGATTTCGTCCAGCTCATTTTTGGCTTTTTCCAGATAGGCCAGAATGGCCTGACAGTCGGCGCCGTATTTGCGGCGCAGACGGTGGATCTGATCCAGGCGCTCCTCGATACGCTCCAAGTCCCCGGCGGAGTAGGACAGTTCATAGAGCTTGTCGCTCAGCTGCTCCGCCGCATCCTCCACCTGGTACATCAGGTCGGCAATCAGGCTGTGGAGTTTCTCCAAAGACTGGTCGTAACGGGTCAATTTGGTCAGCGCCTTCTCTGCCCGGGCTAAAAGGGAGGCCGCACCGTCGCTGTCATCGCCGCCGTTCAGGGCTGCTTCGGCGCTGTACAGACCGTCGGAGAGCTTTTCCGCATTGCGTAAAAGCTTGGCTTTTGCCTCCAGCTCCTCGTCCTCCCCTGCCTTGAGATTGGCACGGGAGATCTCGTCGATCTGGTATTTCAAAGTTTCCATTCTCCGCAGCTTCTCGCCCTCGTCCATGTTCAGGCGGCGCAGCTCCTGCCGCAGCTGCTGGAGTTTCTGATATTTCTCACTGTAGTCCGCCAGCTCTGCCTCCATACAGGCAAAGCCATCCAGGAAGGACAGGTGGTAGTTCTCGTCAAAGAGGGCGGCGGAGTCGTGCTGACCGTGGATGTTGATCAGGCAGATGCCCAGCTTCTTCAGCACGCTGACGGACACCGGCACGGAATTGACCCGACAGACATTGCGCCCGTCTGTAAAGATCTCACGGTGGAGGGTCAGCTCCTCCTCGTAGGGTACGCCGTTCTCCTCAAACCAGGGAAGGCATGGCACCCGGTCAAAAACAGCACGCACGAGAGCCTTGTTCGCCCCCGTGCGGATCATGTCACGATAGGCTCGCTCGCCCAAAATGGCGGAAATGGCATCAATGACAATGGATTTACCTGCGCCGGTCTCGCCGGTGAGGATATGGAAGCCCTCACCGAACAGGATCTCCGCCTGCTCGATGACGGCAATATTCTCGATATAGAGCAGACGGAGCATGGGAAAAGCCTCCCTTTAATCCAGCATTTTGCGGAGCTCGTTGCAGAACTCCCGGGCGGAATCGGTGTCACGCATAATGACCAGGGAGGTGTCGTCCCCGGCCAGCGTACCCAGCACCGTGGCCATGTGCAGGGAGTCAATATTGGCACCGGCTGCGGCGGCCAGACCGGGCATGGTCTTCACCACCACCAGATTCTGGGCATAGTCGATGTGGGTGACGCACTCCCGAAAGATCACACGGAATCGGGAGTCAAATTTCTCATTTTCGCCCTTGCGGGGGGCGCTGTAACGGTAGCTGCCGAAGCCATCCAGACTCTTGACGATCCGCAGCTCCTTGATATCACGGGAAATGGTGGCCTGGGTACACTTAAAGCCTGCCTCGGTCAATTCCTGCAGCAGCTGCTCCTGGGTCTCAATGCTCTTGGTAGCAATGAGCTCCATAATTTTCTTCTGTCGGCTGTTTTTCATCACAGTCACCTACTTAAACTTATTTTTCACAATTTCAAAAAAACTTCTGTTGCTCAGGTGTACCAGCCGGGTGTAGTAGTCAGAACGGGTGACGGTAACCTTATCCCCCATGCCCAGGCGGAGCGCTCTGCCGCCGTCTACGGACAAAAAGGCGCTCTTTCTGCCGATGCGGCCGATCTCCACGGTGATCTCACGCTGGGCGGAGGTGACCACGGTCTTGGCACGCATATCGTGGGCGCAGATGGGGGTGACGATGATATTTTCGGCGGTGGGCTCCACAATGGGACCTCCGGCGGAGATGGAATAACCGGTAGAGCCGGTGGGCGTGCATAAAATCACACCGTCGCCGCCAAAGCTCATGATCTCCACATTGTCGCAGGACACGGCCATCTGCACCGTCCGTGCCACAGCTCCCTTGGTGATGACAGCATCGTTCAGGGCATCCTCTTCCAGGATCACCTGACCCTCGTGCTCCGCCTTGACATGGAGCATCATGCGCTTCTCCACCGTATAATCCCCCTGGGCAAGACGGGAGAGCATGGAAAGCTCGCCGCTCTCCAGCTCCGCCATGAAGCCCAGAGTGCCGATATTGACACCTAAAACAGGAATCCCTGCACGGGTGGCTGCCTTGGAGGCATGGAGAATGGTACCGTCGCCGCCGAAGCAGATGAGAAGATCCGCATCCCGCAGCTCCTGGGTCAGGTCGTGGAGCACCACGTCCTCGGGAAGCTCAAAGTTCTTATCCGGATCGAAGGCAAGACAGATCCTAGTCTCCAATCCCGCCTCCTTGAGGATGCGCTCCGCCTGATTGGCATATTTAAAATTTCTGTCCCGATAGGGATTGGGTGTCATTACGATCTTCTTCATAGCGTCTCATGGGCGGCGGTCACCAGCGCACGGGTATCCGGCGTAATGCCGCCATCGGGGAGCATGGAAAGATGCCCCAAAAATTCAATATTTCCCTCCGGCCCTTTCACAGGGGAAAAGGTCAGATTTCTTACGGTAAAATTCAGCTCCGCTGCCAGATGCAGGAAGTTGTCCAGAACCTCCTTGTGTACCTCCGGGTCACGGACAACGCCCTTCTTGCCCACCTTCTCCTTACCGGCCTCAAACTGGGGCTTGATCAGGCAGAGCACCTGACCTGTGGGCTTCAGCAGCGCCTTGATGGCAGGCAGGACAATCTTTAGGGAGATGAAGGATACGTCCACCACAGACAGATCCAGGGGCTCTCCCAGCTGCTCCGGGGTCACGTAGCGGATATTGGTGCGCTCCATGCAGACCACACGGGGGTCGGTGCGGATGCTCCAGGCCAATTGGCCGTAACCCACATCGATGGCGAAGACCTTTTTGGCACCCTTTTGCAGCAGGCAATCCGTAAAGCCGCCGGTGGAGGCACCGGAGTCGCTGCAGACATAGCCCGTGGGATCGACACCGAAATCACGGAGGGCCTTCTCCAGTTTCAGGCCGCCACGGCTCACATAGGGACAGGCATTGCCGCGGACTTCGATCCGGGCAGTGGTCAGGACGGGAGTGCCGGCCTTATCGCATTTCTGGCCGTCGACATAGACCTCGCCGCTCATGATCAGCGCCTGCGCCTTCGTGCGGCTGTCGCAGAACCCCTGCTGCACCAAAAGCACATCCAGCCGTTCTTTTTGCTTCACTTGGCACACACCTCCATGGCCGCCTTGCACAGGGATTGGGCATCCAGACCCAGCTCCTCATAGAGTCGGGCGATGCTGCCGTGGGTCACAAAGCGATCGGGAATATTGATCAGACGGTTGGGAACGATGATCCCCGCCAGGCGAAGCTGGGCGGCGATCTCCTTGGCGGCGCAGCCAATGCAGACCGTCTCCTCCGCAATGAGCAGGTGGCCGGTCTTGCGGACAGAGGTGGCAATGGTGGCCATATCCAGGGGCTTCACCGAGGGCAGCTTGATCACTTCTGCCTCAATTCCCTGCTGTTTCAGAAGCTCTGCGGCTTCCAGAATATTATTAATGAGCTTGCCGTAGCCGATCATGGTAATGTGGCTGCCCTCTTTCAGAACGGGACTCTCCGGCAGCGCCGTATACGCACCGTCGCAGCCACGGGGATAGCGCACCGCCACAGGGCCTTTCATCTCGAAAACAGCCTTGCGGAGCATTACCTCCAGCTCCGCCTGGTTGGCAGGACAGAGCACCTGCATATGAGGCACGGAGCGCAGGAAGCTGACATCAAAGACACCGTGGTGGGTCTCGCCGTCCTCGCCTACCAGACCGGCACGGTCCACGGCGAAGACCACATGGAGATCCTGCATGGCAACGTCCTGCAAGATCATGTCATAGGCACGCTGCAGGAAGGTGGAGTACACCGCCACCACGGGGATCATGCCCTGGATGGCAAGACCACCCGCCATGGACACGGCGTGTCCCTCGGCAATGCCCACATCAAAGCAGCGGTCGGGATATTTTTGAGAGAATTCCCCCAGGCCGGTGCCGCTGACCATGGCAGCGGTAATGGCACAGACACGGGAATCTTCCTCTGCAATCCGGCAAAGGGTCTTGCCGAAGGTCTCGGAGAAGGAGGGCAGATGGGCGGTCTGAGGGGTCTTGCCGCTCTCGGGGTCGAAAGCGCCGATGCCGTGGAAGACATCGGGGCTGTTCTCCGCAGGCACGTAGCCCTTGCCCTTCTGGGTGATGACGTGGAGCAGAACCGGCTTGTTGCGGGATTTGACCAGCTTCAGCATATACTCCAGCCGCTCCAGATCGTGGCCGTCCACGGGGCCGTAGTAGTCAAAGCCCATCTCATCAAAGAGGGTGGAGCCTAAGAGCATATGCTTCCAACGCTCCTTCAGCTTATGGGAGAAGCGGTAGATGGCCTTGCCTCCGGGGAGCTTGTCCGTCACGGTGCGGAAGACCTTCTTCAGGCGGAAATAGCCGGCACGGGTGCGCAGCACAGACAGGTGCTTTGCAATGCCGCCCACGTTGGGGGTGATGGACATACCGTTGTCATTGAGAATAACGATCAGCGGCTCATTGCTCTCCCCCGCATCGTTCATGCCCTCATAGGCAAGACCGCCGGTCATGGCACCGTCGCCCATGAGGGCGATCACGTGATAGTCCTCCCCACGGAGGGTTCTGGCCCGCGCCATGCCCAGAGCCGTTGATACGGAGGAGGAGGCGTGTCCTGCCACAAAGGCATCGTATTTACTTTCCGCAGGCTTGGGGAAGCCTGCCATGCCGCCGTAGCAGCGGAGATTTTCAAAGTCGTCCCGACGACCGGTCAGGATCTTATGGACATAGGACTGATGCCCCACATCGAACAAAAGGCGATCCTTGGCGGTGTCAAAAACACGCTCCAGGGCCACCGTCAGCTCTACCACACCCAGATTGGATGGCAGATGACCGCCGGTTTTCGATACGTTCTGCACCAAAAAACGGCGGATCTCTTCGCAGAGCTGCCGGAGCTGGGGCTGCGTCATTTGGCGCAGCTCCTCCGTGGAGCGTAGGTTCATCAGTAAATTCAAGTTTACACAACCTGTCTGTTACTTCTTCCTTTTTTTCTTTCGGAAGAGCGACTTTATATAGTAGATGGGCTTGGAGACCATGGTAACGATCCACACAGAACGGGTCATGGCAATGTTCTTGCCGCAGGCCTTGCCCGCAATGGTCACAGCCGCAACCAGAGCTGACATCAGCAGCTGAGAAATCGTATCGGAATCGATCTGGGTCAGCGCCTTCACCGCAATGACCGCAGAGGCCGAGCCGGACACAACGCCGCAGATATCGCCTACCACATCATTGCAGAAGCTGGAGACCTTCTCCGCATTGCGCAGCAGTGCCAGGGCTTCCATGGCACCGGGAACCTTCTTGGAGGCCATGGAGTGAAAGGGCTTATCGTTGGCAGACATCACCGCAACACCGATAATATCAAAAATAATGCCCAAAAGCACAATGATCAGCAGCACAATAAAGGCTTCGATCAGCCCCGCATCCTCCATAATGCTGGAGGACAGGAGGGAAATGGTGGCAGAGATCAGGATCGTTACAAAGAAAATGGTGATGATCCAGCGGAGATTGCTGTTCTTCTTTTTCTTTTTGCCGTGAGATTTACTTCGAGGCTCTGTGTCGCCGCTATGCAAGGGTCTTCCCTCCCGGAAATATTAGTAGAATGGTGGCAGCAGATAAAGTTAAACTTGCGGCTTAGGTCGGGTTGGATTTCCCCATCGGCTACCAGCCGTTGCCGGATGGCCGTTTCCGTTTGAAGCCTAGTCGGAGCGTCGCCGCTTCCGCTACCCGATTGCCACTTAGTCCGCACTGCAATCCCTTATCTGCCCTTTGGGGAAAGTCAGCCTAGGTGATTTCCACAACATCACACACCGGTTCTATCCTCTTTTGCAGACATGGTTTCAAGGGGCAATATCGTCCTCTGCCGCGGCCACGGCAGGAGACGCCTCGCTCCCCTAACCCCACATGCCCACGCAAGGCAGGCTACACTGCACACAGCACACGATTCTGTGCACCGCCTTGCAGGTTCTATCCTGTTTCGTACGCAGTCCGGGTTTGCGAAACTGAAACGTTACGGCTGTCGCACAATAACAGGTCTCCACGGTAGTCGGGTCGGTAGACACATGCCATTGCGTCTCGCCCGAAAACCTTAACCCCCAGCACCCACCCTAATCTGGGCGAAAAAAGCAAGCACCAGGGACTTCATCGATATGCCCTTTAAAGGATTTTTAGGCCCTTCTTCGATACCGGCGCGCTTTGACTAGGATACAGCGCCACCGCATACATCTTAGCATATTTCACGAAAATATACAAGAGGATATTCACATTTTTCCGCTTTACATTTCGAAATACATGAATTTTGCAGTTTTTTCTGCATTTAACATTCAGCGTCTTGCCCCAATCATACATTTATGTTAAAATTGAAACAAATTTTATTTTCTGTTGCAATAAAATGGGTTCTTTGTGCATTACCCTTATGACAGGAGGAAAGATCCATGATTTTGATGACACTTTTACAAGAGTCGGCGGCGGTTTCCGTGAACCTGACCGAGCAACTGCTTCAGCGGCTGGCCACCGGTGATCAGGAAGCTCTGGCAGAGCTTTACGGGCAAACCCGTGCCGCTGTCTACGGCTTTTCCCTGTCCATCGTGAAGAACCCCGCAGATGCCGAGGATGTGCTGCAGGACACCTATCTTCAGATCTATTCCGCCGCCGGGAGCTACAAGCCCAAGGGCAATCCCATGGCGTGGATCCTCACCATCACCAAAAATCTCAGCCTGATGAGACTGCGGCAGCGCAGCCGCTTTCAGGATCTGGAGGCGCATGAATGGGAGTCCGCCGCCAGAGTCGATGCTCCCTCGGAGGATCGGCCTCTGTTGCAGGCGGCACTGAAGATCCTCTCTGATGAGGAACGGCAGATCATCCTGCTCCATGCCCTCAGCGGTCTGAAGCATCGGGAGATCGGTAGTCTGCTGGATCTGGCACTGCCGACGGTTCTCTCCAAATACCACCGTGGATTGAAAAAACTGAGAAATTATCTGAAAGGAGCTGACGCACAATGACCAATCGTGAGATCGAGCAGAAGCTGAAGCAGGAAGTGGAGGCCGCTGTTCCCGATGTCCTTGCCAGCGTCATGGCTCGCTGTGACCAAAAGAAAGGACAGGTTATTCCAATGCCCAAAAAGAAGAATATTTTCATGAAAGTCGCCGCCGTTGCGGCCTCCCTCGCCCTGATTCTGGGCCTCGGACTTTTCGCATTTTCCTATTTTGGCAGCAATGATGTCGCCAGCGTTGTCACCCTGGATGTGAACCCCTCCATTGAACTGCAGCTGGATAAAGATGCCCGTGTGCTGCAGGCCAATGCCCTCAACGAGGATGCTGCCAAGGTTTTAGAGGGAATGGATCTGAAGAATACGGATCTGACCACCGCCACCAATGCCATTATCGGCGCTCTGCTGAAGCACGGCTATCTGGATCAGCTGGCCAACGCCATTCTGATCTCCGTGGAGGACGAGGACAGCGCACGGGGCGCCAGGCTGCAGAAGGAGCTCAGCCGGGACGTGGATCAGCTGCTCACCGCCGCCTCCATGAATGCCAATGTGCTGTCCCAGTATGTCAGCGCCGATGTGGATGCGGTGAGCAACGAGCATCACATCTCCCACGGCAAGGCCGCGCTCATTGAGCAGCTGCTGGCAGTGAATCCCGGCTACCGCTTCGAGGAGCTGGCAGCGCTGTCGGTGCAGGAGCTGTCCCTGCTGATGGAAAATCCCAAGAACCAGCTGGAAAACGTCAGCACCACCGGCACTACCGATGCCAGTGCCTACATTGGCAAGGACAAGGCCAAGGCCATCGCCCTGGAGGATGCCGGGGTCACGGAGGCGGAGGTCTACGATCTGGACGTGGATTTTGACTATGAACAGGGCGTTCTGGTCTACGAGGTAGACTTTGAGCTGGGCAGCATCGAGTACGATTACGACATCGATGCCATCAGCGGACAGATCCTCCGCTCCCATGTGGAGGATGACAACGACGGAAAGGCTCCCAACGCAAATACCGGCAACAACAGCAGCACCGCAGCGCCGGAGGACATCGGAGAGGCAAAGGCCAAGTCCATCGCTCTGGCTCATGCCGGTGTCACCGAGGCCGAGGTCACCGGACTTTATGCCTATAAAGAGTATGACGACGGCATTTTAGAGTACCATGTGGAGTTCTATCTGGACTACACCGAGTATGAGTACGAGATCAGCGCTCTTGACGGTGCCATTCTGGACTTCGACAAGGACACCGACGACGATCACCATGAGGACAGCCACCACAGCACCCCCTCCACGGAAGCCCCGGGCAGCGAAATCACCGAGGCAGAGGCCAAGGCCATCGCCCTGAACCATGCCGGATTTGCGGAATCTGATGTGAGCGGTCTCCGTGTGGAACGGGACGATGACGACGGCAGATTGGAGTACAAGGTGGAGTTCCGTGTGGGCAACACCGAGTACGAATACGAAATTCTCGCCGCCGACGGCAGAATTCTGGACTTTGAAAAGGATACGGATGACTGATCTTCCCATTATTCGCCGCCTTCCGGGGAACTCCCGGGAGGCGGTTTTTTGTCCTTGGGGGAAATCGGTTGAATTTTCAGCTTTCTTGTGGTAGACTATGTAAATGAGTAGATGAGGTGATTTGCCATGGAATTTTTAGGACATGACCTGCCTGCGCCCCTGTTTTTAGCGCCCATGGCAGGGGTTACGGACTACGCCTTCCGCACGGTCTGCGCCCGTTTGGGGGCTGCTGTCACGGTGACGGAGATGGTCTCCTCCCGTGCGCTGGTCTATCAGGACAAAAAAAGCCGCAGCCTGCTGCGGAAAAACGAAGGCTCCCTCTGCGGCGCGCAGATCTTCGGCAACGACCCGGAGATCATGGCCGAGGCCGCAAAGCTGGCGCTGGAATACAGTTCCTGCGATTTTATCGACATCAACATGGGCTGCCCCATGCCCAAGATCGCCGGAAACGGCGACGGCAGCGCCCTGATGAAGGATCACGCCTTGGCAGGGCGGATCATTCGGGCGGTGAAGGACGGGGTGGATGTACCCGTGACCATAAAAACCCGCATCGGCTGGGACAAGGGCAGCATCGACGTGGTGGAGCTGGCGAAGATCGCCCAGGACAACGGCTGCGATGCCATCGCCGTCCACGGCCGCACCAAGACCATGCTCTACTCCGGCATTGCGGATTGGGACGAGATCAAAAAGGTCAGAAATGCCGTCACCATCCCCGTCATTGCCAACGGCGACATTGTCAGCCCGGAGGCAGCACTGCGCTGCAAGGCTCGCAGCGGCTGTGAGCTGCTGATGGTGGGACGGGGTGTCTTCGGAGATCCCTGGATCTTCGGGCGGCTGTCTGCGGCGCTGCAAGGGCAAGCCGAACCGGAGCGCCCCTCTCTGGCAGAGCGGATGGACGTTGCCATGGAGCAGTTCCGCCTGAACGTAGAGGACAAGGGCGAGCATATCGCCTGTCTGGAGGCCAGAAAGCATTTCGCCTGGTATCTGAAGGGCGTGTCCCACAGCGCATTTTATAAGGAGCAGATATCCCGCCTCTCCACCCCCGAGGAGGTACAAGCGGTGGTGAAAGCCATCAAGAGAGATCTGAGGTGATCCCCATGGACGAGAAAAAATGGCTGAAACAGGCCGCCGCAGGCTCTGCGGAGGCTTTTGAGCAGCTGGTTTTGAAATATCAGACAGCGGTCTACAATCTCTGCCTGCGCATGACCGGTGATCCCGAGGATGCGGCGGATATGACCCAGGAGTCCTTTCTGAAGGCATGGCGCAATTTGGAGAGCTTTCAGGGCAATTCCGCCTTCTCCACCTGGCTGTACCGTCTGGCCAGCAACACCTGCCTGGATCATCTGCGCAGCATGAAACGGCGCCCCCAGCTCTCCCTGGTGATGGAGGACGAGGACGGCGAAGCCCAGGCGCTGGATGTGCCGGATTCGGCACCCACGCCGGAGGAACAGGTCATTGCCCTGGATGAACAGAGTCGGCTGAACGAAGCGCTGCAGGCGCTGGAGGAGGATCAACGGCAAATTCTGATCCTGCGGGCGGTGAACGGTCTGAGCTACACCGAGATCGCCGAAGCGCTGCAGCTGAAGGAAGGTACGGTGAAATCCCGTCTGGCACGAGCCCGGGATCAATTACGAAAAAAACTGCAACAAAATGGGAACAATTCTCCCGCCCCAACGTCAAAGAAGCAGAAAGGAGGTGGCGACGGTGAACTGTGACGAATATTTCCACCTGATCAGCGGCCATTTGGACGGCTGCAACAGTGAAACAGAAGAAAAACAGCTGCAGCAGCATCTGAAAAGCTGCGAAAACTGCCGTGCAATCCTGGCACAGCTGCAGGAAAACGAGCAGCTGCTCTCTCAAAGCACCGTGACGCCACCGGTGGATCTCACAGAGCGCATTATGAATGCGGTTCGCAAAGAGCCGAAAAAGAAGTCCAAAAAGCGCTTCTATACCTCCTTTGCCGCCGCAGGTCTTGCCGCCGCTGCCCTGCTGGCGCTGGTGTTCTTCGGCAGCAACGGTCTGCCAAAGCTTCCCACAGAGGATGCCGCCTACATGGTTGCGGATAATGAGCCCTATGCCATGGAGGATCGCATGCCTGCGGAAAATGCCGCCGATTTCAACGGCAGCTTCCATTATTCTGACGACAGCGCCACCGGAGAAAGCAGCTTCCACAGATTGGAAAGCGCCACTACCGCCCCCGACAATGAGAAAAGCCGCGAAGAACAGGCCTCCGTACCTGCCCAGGAATCCCCTCGTGCCACCGACAACGAAAGCTGGGTTTTAACCGACGAGTTCCCCTATGGCATGGATGCCAAATACTACGGTACCACGGTTTCCGGCAACGGGGTGGCAAACGGTATGAGCAGCATCTACGGCATTCAGGCCGCAGACGGCGAATTACGGGAGCTGCCCACCCTCATCATCTACGGTGCTAAAGCCGAGGACTTCCCCGGTCTCCGCTCGGAATTCGCCCTGCCCAAACAGCTGCCCTCCCTGCAGACAGCAAATATGGCGGTTGACGGCAGCTTTTACCAGCGTTTTTTCTCCATTCTTCCCCCTGAGCTGGGTCTGCTTCCCGGTTTCCCTGAGGAGCAGAGCTACGAGCTCAGCCGCTACAGCGTCAGCTACGAGCGCTTTATCGCCCTGATGAACGCCGCCGTGGGCAGCTACGAGACAGCAGTCTACTTCCCCGCAGAACCGGACGAGTCAGAGAACTGCCTGGTCATCCTGATCTGTGCAGAAGAAACAGAATAAAAAATGCCAACAGCTCCCCTGATCCCAGCGATCAGAGGAGCTGTTCTTTATGGTACGTCATTGATGATCAGGGCATATCGGCTCCAACCATGGGATTTGAAACTGAGTCAAACTGATGTTTATCGAACTGTTGCAGTTCTGCACGACACCGTAGGGGCGCACCCACGTGTGCGCCCGCTGCACCGCCGTCAAATAGATGTTTATCGGTCTGTTTGCCTCCGCATAAATCTACCTTTTCAATAGAGGAACAGGCTACCGAAAAGTCATGTCATTCCGAGGAGGGCGTAAGCCCGACGTGGGAATCCGTTCCCCTAAATGTTTCGATTATATGGGAATTTCGTGTAAAAACGGTAGTTTTTAAGGATGCGGATTGCCACGGCCACAAGTGGCCTCGCAATGACATTGCGTAATATGTTGTCTCTCTCATAGTACGAAATTATTCCTAATACCGGAGGCTTTGGCTACGACAAACAGTTCGGCAAATTTCTGTTTGACCTATTGCGCACAGGATGTTTTTTACCCTAATGTGCAATTCTAAGTACCTTTGTGCTAAATATGCGCGGTTTACATAATTATATTATGGTTAATTTGCGGAGCAGCTGTAGATGCATTGCCTGTCGGTGATGCCACGGGCAGGATGTATCCTGCCCCTACGGGTTGTGATGACGGTGCGGTGGGTCTCGGCGCGCTCGGTGATCGCGCCCTACAGTGTTGATTGCAAATGCGGCAAACTATTTGGTAAATTTCTGCTGTTCGGTGCGCAAAGAATGATATATCTCTTTGGAGATATGATATACGGCTTCGCCGCATGATATATTTCCACTTCGTGAAAACATGATATCATATCCGTAGCTGAATACGCCCTCATGCATATTCAGGTACAGATATCATTGAGGCACACTTCCTTGCGAAGTGTGCCTCAATGGGTTCGTTTATTCGTACTCTCTCAGAAGAACCGCCTTGTCCTCCTGCTGCTCATAGACCGCCTCGGTGTCTTCGTCCAGGAGGTCATAGCAGGGGTCGGCTGCCTCGTAAAAAACGCAGGTGCCGCAGGAAGAGGAGATCTTTCTGGGAACAGGAGCCATCCGTGCCGTGCTGCCGGCAGCCTTCAGGCTGCGGTGGCTTTTCAGTGCGGCCAGATGGGTATGAAAAGTGGCGATGTAGTGACTCATTTGGTCAGGGTTAGGCGGTACTCCTCGTCCTCCAGCTCCTCGACCTTTACATCGTAGCCCAGCTTATAGGCAAGGCGGGTCACATTACCCTTGGCGGTGTCGTTATCCAGCAGAACCTCCAGGGTCTTGGGGGAATTCTTCTTAACTTCCTCCTGAACCATCAGCACAGGGATGGGGCAGGACAAACCTCTTGCATCAACCATGTTTACGCCTTTCCTTTCTTCAGATTGGTCAGAGAGATGGCCAGAACCAGAACCAGACCGATGATGACGGCAGTGGGGCCGTTAGCACCGGTGCCGGTACCGGAGGAGGCGATCTTCAGAGTGTGAGCCAGACCGCCGCCGACGATCATGCCCATAACGGTAACAGCGGAGTCGGTATTGCCTTCACCGGCCAGCACCAGCTGACGCAGGGGGCAGCCGCCCAGGAGCACAGAGCCCCAGCCAACCAGAGTCATGCCCAGCATATTCCACAGCCACTCGGTGTGGGCAACAGGCTGACCTTCGAAGCTGAACTTCAGGCCATTGCCGACGATGATATTGCCCAGCATGACGGCAACGATAACGCCGCCGAAGCCTGCCAGCAGGCCGAATTCCTTGAACATAACGGCATCACGGATGCCGCCGACAAAGCACAGACGGCTCTTCTGTGCCAGAGCGCCCACGACCAGAGCCACAGCCAGAGCGATAAACCAGGGAGCAGCCTTGTTGCCGGGAGCAGCGCCGGACTTATAGAGAGTAGCGCCCACCAGGGACAGGACAAAGAGACCGACCATGATCACGGGGAAGAGCAGACCTTCCACCTTGCTCTGCTTATAGGCACGACCCAGGGAGAAGCCGCCCTTGAGGAAGATGATACCCACAGCAATACCGATGACAAAGCCGATCAGACCCATAATGGCGTTCATATCGCCGCCGCCGATACGGATAACCATACGCAGGGGGCAACCCAGGAACACCAGAGCTCCCAGCATCACAACGACGCCAAGGAGGAAACGGGTAAAGGGAGAGCTGCCGCCCTTGGGTTTGAACTCCCTGGTAACCAAAGCCAGGATGCAAGCGCCGGCAATGATACCGACGATCTCAGGACGGAAGTTGGACAGCGTGCGGACGACCTCACCGGCCTCCGTGGTGGTAGAAGCGCCCTGCAGACCCAGCGCACCGGCGATATCTCGCAGGAAGCAGGCAATGCAGAAGCCCATGTTGCCGGGGTTGCCCAGCTTGGTCAGAACCACGGCAGCAGTACCTACCAGCAAGCCGCAGAGGATGACCAGCCAGTTCTGTTTCAGCCAGTTTTGTTTTTTCATAAGACCTCTCCTTTTTTGTTGAATTTGGGGTGCGTTAATCTTTTTTAAGTATAACGCATTTTCAAAATACTGTCAAGACAGAAAATGAAAATCAATCAAAAATGAGCATACATTTGCTATGGACGAAATTCTCCCTCTCTGCTCTTGCGAAAACGGAGATTCCTGCTATAATGGAAGAGAACGACAAACGGGAATATGCCGACCTGTTTGAAAACTAATAGCTAACAGCTAAGGACTGAAACTGAGGTGTGCCTACGGCACGGATTTTAATTTCATGGGCGGAGCACATACCTCAGTTATTCGTTCTTAGCTATTAGCCATTAGCTCGACCATAAACATCTATTCGACTCTGTTCCGAATCCCATCGGCGGAGTCAATACCTCAGTTATTCACCATTCCCCACAAGGAGGTCTTCCTATGATCTATATGGACAATGCCGCTACTTCCTTTCCCAAGGCGCCGGGGGTGGGGCAGGCTATGCTGGATTATATTGAAAATGTGGGCGTGAACATCAACCGCTCGGTCTATATGCCTGCCGCTGAGGCCGGTTTGCAGGTGCTGACCTTGCGGGAAAAGCTCTGTGCGCTGTTCCACCACGACAGCCCCAATCGGGTGATTTTCACCGCCGGTGCAACGGCGGCGCTGAATTTCGCCATTAAGGGCTTCCTCCACGAGGGAGATCATGTGCTGGTCAGCGCCATGGAGCACAATGCGGTTATGCGGCCTCTGGTGCAGCTGGGGGTGGACTTTGACCGCATCGGCTGCGACGGGGAGGGTTTCCTCCGTTTGGACAGCATGGAAGCTCTGATCCGTCCCGAAACCCGTCTGTGCGTTCTCAACCACGCCTCCAATGTCTGCGGCTCAGTACAGGATGTGGCGGCGGTGAGCCGCATCTGCCGGAAGCACGGCATCCCTCTGGTGCTGGATGCCTCCCAGAGTGCGGGGCATATTCCCATTGACTTTCAGACGCTGGGACTTGCTGCTCTGGCAGTTCCGGGGCATAAGGGTCTGCTGGGGCCCCAGGGCATCGGCGCTTTGCTACTGTCCAAGGATTTTGCAGAGAGCCTCTCTCCCCTGATCGCCGGTGGCACCGGCAGCATGTCCGACTCCGAGGAGCTGCCCCCCTATTTGCCGGACCGCTTTGAGTCCGGCACCGCTAATCTGCCGGGGATCTACGGCTGGCTGGCTGCGCTGGAATATCTGGAGGAGATCGGCTTGGAGATACGGCAGCAGCATGAACTGATGCTGACGGAGCGTCTGATCCGGGGTATTGCGGAGATCGAAGGTGTTTCGCTGGTGGGCAGTAAGGATCTTGACCGCCGTGTGGCGGTGGTGGCGGTGGACTATCTCCGTCGGGACAATGCAGAGGCCGCCGACCTGCTGGAGCAAAAATTCGGGATCCTCACCCGTTGCGGTCTTCACTGCGCCCCCTCTGCCCACAAGACCTTAGGCACGTTTCCCCGTGGGGTGGTGCGCTTCTCCCCCGGTTGGAACACGACCGTAGAAGAAATTGACCAAACCCTCGCCGCCATTGCGGCCACGGTATAAAAGGAACAGGCTGCTGCAAAAGCTCTCTTTTGCAGCAGCCTGTTGCTTATTTCTTCTCAAATGTCAGGATCTGATCTCCGAAATCCAATGTCAGGGCATTGCCGGAGATGCTGTAGTGCAGGTGCTCCGTGGCATTGCGCAGGTCGGCTTTGTTGGCCTCCATGTACAGTTCGCCATTCTCCGCGCGGTAGACGCCATTTTCCAGAGCCTCCGATTCTGCCATGAATTCCTCCACCATGGCTCTGGGCTCCGTAAGCAGCATCTCGCACTGCGCCTCTATGGAGGTATCCATGGAGGCATAGTAGGCATCCGCCTCTGCACGGCTGCGGCCGTTTTCTGCCTCTGCGGTGTAGACCATTTCCGCCAGTTCTGCCAGAACGGCATCAAAATAATGCTCTGTCAGTGCTGCCGTATCGGCAGTATCGCAGTACATGGAGCAGCTGTCCTTGGTAAAGACCAGCTCCAGCTGGATGCAGAGCCTTTCTTTCGTTTTCAGATCGATCCCCTGCTCCTGCCAGTAGTCGGAGAGCAGCTCGGTCATATCATAATTGCACTCCCAGGTGCCAACCAGGGCAGGATCGCCGCTGCCGCAGGCGGTAAGCGCCAGAAGCAGCACCATAAGCAGGCAGAAAATGCCTGTGATTCTTTGTTTCATAACTTCCCTCCTGTGAACTTAGGGATGCTCCAAAATGTCGGTGACCGCCCAGTGGCCATCTTGCTTCTCCACGCTCCAACGAGCCAGGATGCGCTCCTCGCTGCTGCCGGAGGCACAGAGCAGATTACCGTCGGCATCATAGACCCGCTGGGTATAGGCTACCCAGAGATAGCTCCCCTCATCGTCGGTCTTCCCCGCCAGATGCTCCAGGGTGTACTCCACCCGACTTGCGCCCTTGTAAGACTCCGTATCGGTGCAGTAGGGCGCAAGAATGCCGAAGGCTGTACACTCCTCCTTGCTGCCGATAAAGGAAAGGGCTTCTTCCCCTTGGCGCAGGATCTCATCTTTCATATCCTTATCCGGAGTGGACAGGCTGAAAAGCTCCTCATAGTGGGCGCCGTAATAGCTGCTGACACCGCGAAATTCGCTGTCTACAGTAAAATAGGCCCAGAAATACAGCACCGCCGCAATCACCACCATCACCAGAGCGGCAATGAGGCAGTAACGGGGCCAGCGCTTGGAGGCGGTGGTCTGTTTTCTCTGAATTACCATTTACTTTCCCTCCTTCAGCCGCTCTGCCAGACCCTCCTCGGAGCTGACGAAAACGGTACGGTAGCGGTCATAGATCACCATGCCCGGTTTGCCGCCCTTGGGCTTTCGCAAAAAGCGCACAGGGGTCACATCCACCGGCACATTGACACTCTCCCTTGCCTCGGAGAACCAGGCCGCCAGCATGGCCGCCTCGGTAATGGTGTCGTCCGCCACCTCTGCGCCCTCGCAGGCGATGATCACGTGAGCGCCGTGGAATTTCTGCACATGGAGCCAGATGTCGTTCTTGTGGGCAGATTTCAGGGAGAGCTGTTCGTTTTGCTTGTTATTCCGTCCCACATAGATGGGATAGCCCTCGGTGGAGACAAAGCGCAGGGGTTTTAGAGGTGCCTGCTTCATCTGCTTCTTGTCCTTGCGGCGATCCAGACAGCGCAGATAGCCACCCTCCTCCAGCTCGCTGCGGATCTCCATGAGATCCCGCTCGCTCTCGGCACGGTTCAGACTCTCCAACACGGCTCCCAGATACTCCGCCTCTATCTCGCCCTGAGCGATTTGCTGGGTGAGCATTTTTTCGGCGGTTTTGGCTCGGTTGTAGTCCTTATAGAATTTTGCCGCATTCTGCTGGGGAGAGAGATCGGGCTTCAGAGGGATCTCGATCAGCGGCATCTCCTCCTGATAAAAATCCACGCAGGAGAGAACACGCTGCCCACGCTGAATGGCATGGAGGTTGGCAGTGACAATATCCCCCAATTGGCGCAGGCGCTCCCGATCCAAGGTCGCCTCCAACTCCTTGCGCTGCAGTTCCAGCTTACGCAGGTTACGGTCACGGAAATTGCTGACGGTCTTGCGGAGAGTCTGGGACTTCTGGCGCATACGCTCGTTGCTCTCACGCTGGGAGTAGAACTGATCCAGAAGCCTGCTGAAGCTCTCCGCCTCCGACAGCTCCATATAGCCGCCGTACTGGTAAATGGGGCGGTAGGAGAAGTCCTTTGGTTTCCCATCCAGGGTCAAAAGCCAGGGTTTTCTCTGCGTCTTCCGGAATTCTTCAAACAAATAAGCGGAAAAAGCGTCGGGATCGAGGTCAAGGATATCTCCATCCGTCTGGCCGCTGAAGCCGTGGCACAGTTCCCTTGCCACCAGGGGCGAGAAACCGGCAAAGTGATCCAGCAGCCACTGATCCGGCCGTTTGGGATCGTGGGTATTTTGCAGCAGCGCCAGGATCTCCTCCCGATTCATTTCAAAGGGGATCTGCTTATCCTGGCCGGGAGCGGGATGGTAGAACAGCCCCGGCAGCACCTGCCGCAGCTGGGACATCTCAAAGTCCACACGGCGCAGACAATCGATGATCCGGCCGTCAGAGCCGGTGAGGATCAGGTTGGAATTTCTGCCCATCAGCTCCAGAATCAGATGCTTCTGACAGGGTACACCCATCTCGTCAAAGCAGTCCAGGGTAATATCAAGGGAGCGCTCCGCCGGAGGCTGGGTCATGGCGCTGATCCGACCTCCTGCCAGATGCTTGCGCAGCAGCATACAGAACATGGGCGGCTGAGCGGGATTTTCATAAGCGGCGGTGGTCAGGTGGAGACGGGCGCGGCTGCCGTTGGCGCAGATCAGCAGTTTTTCTTTCCCACGCAGGCTCAGGATCACCGTATCTGCCGCAGGCTGCTGGATCTTCTCCACACGGGCGCCCAGAACGGAGGGCTTCAGTTCCTCCAGCACGGCGCTGAGAAAAATGGCATCAAAGGGCATGGTCATCCTCCCACAGGGCGGCAAAGAGCTCCTGCAGCCGCTCCTGCCTGCCTAAGAGGTAGAGAGCGCCCAGGAGGGTTTCGAAGCCCGTCGCCTTGGCATAGTCCACGGGACTCACGTTCTTAGGGGCGGCATGGCTGTGGCTGTTGCGCCCCCGGCGGTAATAGCCCTGCTCCTCCTCGGTCAGAAGAGGCTGCAGCTTCATGGCATACTGCGCCTGAGAGGTGGCACGGACAATGGCCACCGTGTCCTTATGGAGGCGGTGGTTGGTGCTGTCCCCTTTCAGGCAGAGCCGGGTGCGCACCATCAGCTCGAACACGCCATCTCCGATGTGCGCCAAAGCCAGAGCCGACATGGCATTGACCCGTTTTTCATTCAGTTGTGGTCGTAACAGGTCTTGCAAAGCAAGCCCTCCCTTCAGGAATGGATCAGATAGAATGCGCCGTACATACCGGCATCGTTGCCCAGCTCGGCCAGAGAGAACTGGGTTCCCTTGCAGGCATGGAACATATGCTCCGTGAAGTGGCGCTCTACACCCTTGAGCAGAGGCTCGCCGGCCTTGGAAACACCGCCGCCCAGAACGATACGCTCAGGATCACAGACACAGCAGGCAGAGGCCAGAGCCTCACCCAGATAGTCATAGACCTGCTCCAGTACGGACAGCGCCAGAGCGTCGCCGGCCTTGGAAGCATCAAAAACGTCCTTGCAGGTGAGCTTTTCCACCTGGTGCAGGGAGCTGGCGGTATCCTTGGCCAGAGCCTCCTTTGTCAGGCGGACAATGCCGGTGGCAGAGGCATACTGCTCCACGCAGCCACGCTTACCGCAGGTGCAGGGGTGCTTATCGGGGGCAGAGACAGTGATGTGACCCAGCTCGCCGCCCACACCGTGAGCGCCGCCCAGGATCTTGCCGTCCAGAATGATGCCGCCGCCAACGCCGGTACCCAGAGTGACGAAAACCGTAGAGCTGCTGCCCTTGCCGCCGCCCTTTTGGAACTCGCCCAGAGCGGCACAGTTGGCATCGTTACCGGCCTTTACGGCAAAGCCGGTGAGCTGGCCTAAAGTCTCGTGGATATTGAACACGCCCCAGTTCAGGTTGACACAGCGGTTGACCACACCCTGACTATTGACAGGGCCGGGGACACCGATGCCGACGCCCATCACATCCGCCCGGTCGATTCCACGGGCAGTGAGGATATCGTTAACGCAGGCTGCGATATCCGGCAGGATCTTCTCGCCGCCGTTTTCCGTATGGGTGGGGATCTCACGCTTCTCCAACAGCTCGCCGTCCCAATTCAGCAGGCCGATCTTCACCGTCGTGCCGCCCACATCCACACCAAAACCGTATTTCATATTAAAATCTCTCCTTTGTAGTTATCTGATGCTCATTATACACAATATTACTCGTAATTTCTACCATAAGTTTTCTCTTTTTACTGTTGAAGTTTTTCGAAAAATGATGTAACATATGGATAGGAAAAAATATGCATCAAAAGGAGACGCATTTATGATCAAATTAGATATTTCCAATGTATGGGGTGACCTCTCTCTGCCCGAGCTTCTTGAGTCTGAGCAGGAAGTTTTTAAGGCGCACAAGCTCCTCACCGAAGGAAAGGGCCCCGGCAATGATTTCCTGGGTTGGCTGAATCTGCCTACCTTCGAGGAGACCGAGGAGATGCGCCGCATTCGCCGTGCCGCTGAGAAGATCCGCTCCGACTCTCAGGTTTTCGTGGTCGTGGGTATCGGCGGTTCTTACCTTGGTCCCCGTGCCGCCATTGAGCTGGTAAAGGGTCAGAACTACAACCTCCGCAACGACGGCCCCCAGATCTTCTTTGCAGGCAACAACCTCTCCACCCGTGCATGGAATGAGCTCTGCGCTCTCCTGGACGGCAAGGATTTCTCCATCAACATCATCTCCAAGTCCGGCACCACCACCGAGCCTGCCATCGCCACCCGCGCCCTGCGCTGGATGCTGGAGCGCAAATACGGCGCCGAGAAGGCACGCAAGCGCATTTACGTGACCACCGACCCCAAGAACGGTGCTCTGCGCCAGATGGCAACGGATGAGGGCTACGAATCCTTCATCATTCCCCCCAACGTCGGCGGCCGCTACAGCGTGCTGACCGCTGTGGGTCTGCTGCCCATGGCCGTGGCCGGTATCGATCCCAGAGACGTGATGCTGGGCGCTGCCCGTGCCAGAAAGGAACTGGACATCCGCTCCTTCGAGAACCCCGCATGGCAGTATGCCGCCATCCGTAACCTGCTGTACCGCAAGGGCAAGAGCATCGAGATGCTGTGCTGCTATGAGCCCGCCTTCAAGACCTTTGCCGGTTGGTGGCAGCAGCTCTTCGGTGAGAGCGAAGGCAAGGATGGCAAGGGCATCTTCCCCGCCGCCGCCGAGTTCACCGCCGACCTGCACTCCCTGGGTCAGATGATCCAGCAGGGCGAGCGCAACCTCTTCGAGACCGTTGTCCGCTTTACTCCCACCCGTAAGAAGGCCGTCATCGGCACCGACTACAAGAATCTGGACGGTCTGAACTATCTGGAAGGCAAGACCCTGGACTTCGTAGAGGAGCAGGCCTTCCAGGGCACTCTCAATGCCCATGTAGACGGTGGTGTGCCTGTCATGGTGCTCCAGGCCGACGAGATCGATGCCGATACTCTGGGCGAGCTGTTCTACTTCTTCGAGCTGTCCTGCGGCATCTCCGCCTATATGCTGGGTGTCAACCCCTTCAACCAGCCCGGTGTGGAATTCTACAAGCGCAATATGTTCCAGCTGCTGGGTAAGCCCGGTTATTGATTTTTACGGCTTGCAATTTTGCAAAAAACTTGGTACAATAGTATCATCACATCAAAGGAGGAATTTCCTATGGTCAAGTTGATCGTCGGCCTCAAAGGTGCCGGCAAGACCAAGCAGTTGATCCGCGACATCAACGAATCCGTTAAAAACGAAACCGGCAGCATGGTGTGCATCGAAAACGGCACCAAGCTCCGTTATGATATTGACCGCCGTGTACGCCTTGTGGAATACCAGGATTACAAGTGCGGCAGACTGGAGTTCCTGAAGGGCTTTGTCAGCGGCATGTATGCCAGCAACTACGACATCAGCCATGTGTTCATCGACAGCTTCTACAAGCTCATCGAGAAGGCCACGGTGGCAGATGTGGAGGATTTCGTCCTGTGGTGCGATAAGTTCGGTGCGGAAAACCGTGTATCCTTCACCATTATCGTCTCCGAGGATCCCAATAAGCTGACCGAGACTCTGAAGAGCTACTTATAATAGATAAATCATCACCCCTCACGGCATACGCCGCGAGGGGTGCTTTTTTTGACAATCTAATAAATCATGTCGGTCTGTTTGGGAACTAATGGGAAATAACGGATAGCCAATAGCGAAGGTGCGGCACGGATATGGACTCGATATTCCGTCAAACAGAAATTTGTCGGTCTGTTTGGGAACGAATAACTAAGGCCTAAGAACTAATAACGAAGGTGTGCCTGCGGCACGGGATTTGAATATTTAGCTCGTCAAACAGAAATTTGTCGAACAGTTTGCCGCAGCCAAAGCCACCCGTAACGGGAGGATTTTCAGGCTATGAGTAAGGCATCAAATTACGAACTGTCATTGCGAGGCCACCTGTGGCCGTGGCAATCCGTATCCTTAAAAACCTCTCTTTTATATCAAATTCCCATATAATCGAAACATTTAGGGGAACGGATTCCCACGTCGGGCATAGCCCTCCTCGGAATGACATGGCTTTTCGATAGCCTCTGCGTCTATCGGCAATGCGGTTCTTGGTGGTACATCCAACTGTTCGATAAGCATCTATTTGACGGTGGTGCCTACAGCAACCCCCTGTGTCCCCCTTGAAAGGGGGAGATCGGCAGGTTATAATTCGAAGTGCAACACCCAAAAT
>JAZNVK010000028.1:0-3587 GCA_045592805.1 Faecousia sp. | reverse complement strand
TCTTGACCACCATAACAGGCAGGCTTTCCACGGTCTCATAGGTGGTGACCCGCTTCTGGCAGGACAGGCATTCTCTGCGGCGACGGATGCTGATGGAGTCATCGGAGTGACGGGAGTCTACGACCTTGCTCTCCTGATAGCCACAATAGGGGCACTTCATAGGTATCTCTCCTTCTTTGCATACAATATACAGGTCTATTCTACCAAATATCACACAAAATGTCTACCCCTTTTTGTAAAAAGCACTGCAAAGGCACGAAGCAGAGTCTTAAAGCTGTCTTGCAGATCAGCACAGATGAATTTGGACATTTTTTACATTTTGTTGTAATATTAATTGCATTAATTTGTTTTATCTGATATAATGGCATTATCCTATTATCAAGGAGGTTCACATGAAAATCAAACAAGCTCTTTGGGGCGGTGATCGACCCGGACGTGCAGTGACATTGGGTATTCAGCATGTCTTTGCCATGTTTGGCTCCACTGTCCTCGTCCCGGCACTGACGGGATTGGATCCCGCAGTTACCTTGCTCTCTATGGGTATTGGCACGCTGATTTTCCACCTGATTACCCGTGGGATCGTTCCGGCATTTATGGGTTCCAGCTTTTCCTTCATTGCGTCTATCTCCGCCGTTGCCGCCTACTGTACTGAGCGCTCCATCGACAACTTTGCTTCTTATGTAGGCTGGGGTATTATTGCGTCAGGTGTTTTGTACCTGCTGCTGTCCCTGCTGGTCAAGCTCTTTGGCGCCCGGCGGATTACCGGTTTCTTCCCGCCCATTGTGACGGGCTGCATGATCATTATCATCGGCATGATGCTTGCACCTACGGCTATGAGCAATATCACCAATGTCATTGTGGATGTCCCCCTGTGGAAGAACTGGGTGGTTGCCATTACAACCATTGCGGTGATCATTCTGGTGATGTTCTTTACCCGTGGCTTTATTAAGCTGGTGCCTATTCTGATCGGTATCGTCTGCGGCTATCTTCTGGCGCTGGCTCTGGGGATGGTAAATACTGCGCCCGTAGTGGAGGCAAAATGGTTTGCACTGCCGCAGATCAGACTTCCTGCCATTACCAACTGGGATGCGGTGGTATTCTCTGTGACACTGATCGCACCTATCTCCATCGTCACCTTCGTGGAGCACGTGGGCGATATTACCGCCAACGGTGCGGTCACCGGTCATAATTACATTGAAGAGCCCGGTCTCCACCGTACCCTTCTGGGTTGCGGCCTGGCCTCTATTTTCTCCGGTGGAATGGGCGGTCCTGCTGCCACTACTTACTCCGAGAACACCGGCGTGCTGGCTGCGACTCGTAATTATAACCCCGCAACCCTGCGGATTGCTGCGGTTTTCGCCATCGTGCTTGCCCTTTTTGGCAAGGTTTCCGGTGTCCTGGCAAGTATTCCTGCGCCGGTTATGGGCGGTGTATCTGTGATCCTCTTTGGTATGATTGCCTCTGTCGGTTTGCGTATGCTGGTTGAGAATAAGGTCGACTTTACAAAGAGCTACAATCTGGTCATTGCGGCTGTCATGCTGGTCATTGGCCTGGGTCTGTCCTCCGGTATTGATATCGGCAATATCAATATCTCCGGTACTGCCATCGCAGCTGTACTGGGTGTGATTTTATCCAAGCTCCTGCCGAAGGAAGAGAGTGAAGATCGCAGGAAGCAGGCAAAAGCAGCCAAGTATCCCAAGCAAAAAAAGAAGAAAAAGAGATAAAAGAATCCGGTGTGTTTCCTCGGAAACACACCGGATATTTCTTCTATTCTGTGGGATCGGCAGAGGATTCTTCTGTCTCTTCTTCCTCAATGATGACTTCATCGGGATAGGCGGAGACGTAAAGATCTTCGTAGATAATGCGGTACAGGCGATCACTGGCCAGACCCATATCATAGATCGTGTAGAAGGTATTGTCTTCACCGATCTTGCCGCCCCAGTAGGGAACCTCGTTGATCAGGGCATAGTTTGTCTCAATGGTATAATTCCCCTGGAGAACCTCCACGGCGATCTCCATCAGCTCTCCGGAGTTGAAGGAGGTAGTGCAAAGACCCAGACACTCACGGATCAGACCGGGATATTCGGTCAGCTGCATCTGCTGAGCGGATTGCAGCAGGGAAGTGAGCACCTCCCGCTGACGTCCCTGGCGGTTAATTTCGCTGTCCTGGGAACTGCTCTTACGGATTCTGGCGTAGATAACTGCTGCATCACCGCAGAGATGAGAAGGACCTTCCTGGATACCGCTGTAATAGCCTCTGCGGTTAAGGACTGCGATCTCTTCCTCATTCAGGTCTACCGTAGCGCCACCCACATAGTCAATGATCTCGCCCAACTGGTCGATATCCACGGCAATGTAGTCGGTGATGTTCATGAAGTAGTTGTAGTTCATCACGCTGACGAACATCTGCGCGCCGCCCCAGTAGTAGGTGTAGGACAGCTTCTTGTGGCTGTTCCACTCGGGGATCATCACATAGGAGTCACGGGGGATGGAGATCAGCTTCAGCTTCTGGTGGTAGCGATCGACCGACAGGATCATAATGGCATCCGAAGCGCCGGTGTAGTCAATGCCCATGAGCAGGTAGTTGGAAATCTGCTCGTGACCCTGTTTCAGATAGCTGTGCTCCTCGGGCGTGGGGATGAAAACCTTCTGTGCCTCTTCGGGGAGATCCTCGTCCTGAAGGAAATCAAAGGTGATTTCCTTGTCCCGGTATTTCTCCTTGAATTCCTCAGCGGAGATGGTTTCCTGGGGGCGCTGGGTATTACGGACAACCTCACCGTCGTCGCCCACAGTAACCACGATCAGATCCTCGTCGGAGTGCTGATCGAATTTGTCGTCATATTCCATATCGCTGAATACATAGTTATATGCATACAAACCCAGGCTGCAGATCAGAATCAGCAGAAGGGAGATCACCAGACCGGTGACGGCCATGCCCTTCTTCTGCCGCCGCAGGAAGAAGCAGAGCAGAGAAGCAAGCACAGAGATGCAGGCAATGACCATAACGGTGATCACCGCGGGAATCAAAAGACGGATATCCGTAGGGGAGATAGACTTGTTGTAAAGGCTGTATCCGCCGTAAACGCCCATTGCCAGAAGCAAAAACAGTGCCAGCAGGGCCATGGCAAGGCTAAAGCCGCCTAAAACCTTCTTCTTCCTGCGGTTTCTGGCAGGACGGCGGTAGCCTTGGGGGCGGGGTGTTGTATTTTCAGGTTGCAGTTCAAATTCCGAAGAGCGTTCGGAATCCATAGGACGCATCCCCTTTCGTAAAGTTTTGACCATTATAACACAGAAAAACGAAAATATCCACCCCTAAAATGCCAAAGGCAGCAACGGAAAAGCGGAGGGGGTGAACCCCTCCGCTGACGAAATTGTATTTTAGCAGCCGCAGCCGTTGTCGCAGCCACAGCCACAGCCGCAGCCGTTGGAATTGCTCAGGCAGTTGTTGCCGCCGTTATTACCGCAGCAGCAGAAGAGCAGGATCAGGATGATGATCCACCAGCAGCCGCCGCCAAAACCACCATTGTTACCACACATGTTTTGTCACCTCACATTGGATTCCGGTCACAGGTACCGGCTTCCGCACC
>JAZNVK010000027.1:0-25467 GCA_045592805.1 Faecousia sp. | reverse complement strand
ATACCTCCATTATTCACTATTCACCATTCGTTATTCACCAAATATAAATTTCCGTTTTTCGTACAATCTTAGATAAAAGAGCCAAGCGCCTTTTGGGCGCTTGGCTCGGAAGTATTTGCGAATCAGACCAGCAGGTTGGTCTCGGTTTCGGGATCGAAGAAGTGCATGACCTTGCCTTCGAAGGTGACATGCAGGGGCTTGCCATAGGCCATATTGCTGCGCTGGCTGTCTTCCAGGGAGACCGTGGGGATACGGACGATGAGCTTATCGCCGTTGTCTTCTTCCACGTGGAGGTGGAGCTCGCTGCCCATCATCTCGTTGACCAGGATGGTGCAACCGATGGCGGCGGGATCCTTGGGATCAGCCAGGGTCATATGCTCGGGACGGACACCCAGGATGATCTCCTGAGACTGCACGCCCTTGGCCTTCAGCATCTCAGCCTTCTGACCGGTGACCTCGATCTTGGCGCCGTAGGGAGTGACATAGTACTTGCCATTCTCCAGAACCAGATTGGTCTTGAAGGTGTTCATCTTGGGAGCGCCGATAAACTCAGCAACGAAGAGGTTGACAGGCATATCGAACACTTCGGTGGGAGTGCCGACCTGCTGTACGAAGCCGTCCTTCATAATGACGATACGGTCGCCCAGGGTCATAGCTTCGGTCTGGTCGTGAGTAACATAGATGAAGGTGGTGTCGATCTTCTTGCGGAGCAGGATGATCTCAGCACGCATCTGGTTTCTCAGCTTGGCGTCCAGGTTGGACAGAGGCTCGTCCATCAGGAAGACCTTGCTGTCACGGACCATTGCACGGCCGATGGCGACACGCTGACGCTGACCGCCGGACAGAGCACGGGGCTTTCTGGTGAGGTACTCGGTGATGCCCAGGGTCTCGGCAGCTTCGGTAACTCTCTTATAGACCTCGTCATGAGGAACCTTCTTCAGACGGAGGGAGAAAGCCATGTTCTCGAACACGGACAGATGGGGATACAGCGCATAGTTCTGGAAAACCATGGCGATGTTACGGTCACGGGGCTGCAGATCGTTGACGACAACGCCGTCGATCTCAACAGTACCGGCGGAGATCTCTTCCAGACCTGCGATCATACGCAGGGTGGTGGACTTGCCACAGCCGGAGGGGCCGACGAAAACGATAAATTCCTTATCAGCAATCTCCAGGTTGAAATCCTGGACAGCTACGGTATCCTTACCGTAGATCTTCTTAACATTGGTTAATTTTACACTTGCCATATTATATCCCTCTTATCCTTTCACAGCGCCGCCGGTAACGCCTTCAACATAGTACTTCTGCAGGGCAAGGAAGACTGCGGTAACAGGCACCGCAACAATCACGCCCGCGGCGCAGAACATGGTGTAGTTAGTATTTACCATAGTCTTGGACAGCCACTCGTAGACACCCACGGCCACGCTCATACCGGCGGAGTTCTCGTGGATGATGTAGCTTGCCAGCATGAAGTCGCCCCAGGGAGCCATGAAGCCCATGAGGACGGTATAAATGACGATGGGCTTTGCCAGGGGCAGGATCACCTTGTAGAAGACCTGGAAACGGGTAGCGCCGTCCACACGGGCGGCCTCGTCCAGGCTCTTGGGAATGGTATCGAAGAAGCCCTTGGAGATGTAGTAGCCCATACCACTGCTGGCGCAGTAGACGATGATCAGTCCGACGGGAGCCATATTCATGGTCAGACCCATTTCGGAGAAGACCTTGTAGATGAGGATCATGGTAAGGAAACCGGGGAACATACCCAGAACCAGCATCAGGTTCATGAGGCCCTTTCTGCCCTTGAAACGGAGTCTGGACAGAACATAGCTCATGGAAAGAGTGAAGACGGTCTGGAGCACAGCAGTAGCCACGCCCATAATAGCGGTATTCTTGAACCAGATGAGGAAATCAGTCTCAGTAAACAGACGGACATAGTTATCAAAACCGATTTCCTTGGGCCAGAGATAGCTCACCTGCATGGGAGTCTCGCAACGGAGGGACTCCAGCACGATGCCGAAGAAGGGGAAAAGCCAAATGGCGGAAATGATCACAAGGACGATGTAAACGATGGTATTGCCCAGTCGGCGGCTGGCCTTGGCACCGAGTCCGGTCTTTTTGATTTGAGTATCAGTCGTCTTATTCATTAGCTGTAATCCTCCTCGTTCTTAGTGGACGGAATTACATTGTAAACGATCAGGGACAGAGCTGCCACCACCACGAATACCAGAATACCGATGACGGAAGCCATGTAATACTTGGATTCCGCAGAGTTCAGCGTCATCTTGTACAGCCAGGTGATCAACAGGTCCGTAGAACCCACCGAGACACCGCCGGCGGTACCGATCTCCGTATTGAGGGGATTACCACCGGTCAGGAGGTAGATGACGTTAAAGTTATTGAGGTTGCCGACGAAGCTGGTCAAGAGGTACGGACCCATAACGAACATCATGTAGGGCAGGGTGATCTTGGTATACTGCTGGATGCCGCTGGCGCCGTCGATCTTGGCAGACTCATAGAGGTCACCGGGAATATTCATCAGAATACCGGTGGCCTGGAGCATGATGTAGGGAATACCGACCCAGATATTCAGGATGATAACCAGAATACGGGCAGAGGTGGGATTATCCCAGAAGGACAGCTCGTTGCGGGCGATCATGGAATCGGGGATCAGACCCCAGTTCAGGAAGAGCTTGCCCAGAATGCCGGAGTCGTCGAAGAGCTTGGAGACATAAAGGAGGGAAACAAACTGGGGGATGGCGATGGTCATGACCAGGATGGTTCTCCAGAACTTCTTGATCTTGATTCCCTTCTTGTTGATCATAATGGCAACGAACATGCCGAGGAAGAAGTTGGTAAAGGTGGCAAAGAAGGCCCACATCAATGTCCAACCCAATATCTCACCGAAAGCAAGACCCAGGCCGCCGTTACCGAAGTTGGTCAATTCATTGAAATGCTCCCAGCCGACCCAGGTGAAGAGGTTGGAATAACCGTCGTGAGCAGCGTCGTAGCTGGTGAAAGCAATGATCACCATGTAGATGATGGGGATAATGGTGAAGATGATGATACCGCCCAGAGGCAGAGCCAGCAGAGTCTTATGGAACTGATCATCCACCATGGAGCGGAGGTCATCCTTGCCGCTCTTGATCTTTCTGCCGGAGGCAACAATGTCCATATTGATACGGCACTGTCTGATCTGCATCCGCCAGGTGACGAAGAAAGCGAAGATGAACACAATGGTCAGAAGACCGTAGAGCAGAACCTTAACGGAGTCATCGCCGGGAACCCAAACATCGGTGTCATAGATCATGTTGTACTCGAAGGCACCCTGCTCGGTACCGACGGTAGCACCGTGCTGGAACCAGTTGCCCTTGGCCAGCCAGTAGGCACCGCCGCTGGGCAGACACATATAGACGATGAAGATAACCTCAAAGAGGAGGAACAGAATGCCGCGGGCAATCTGTCCATAGAAGAAGTTACCGAAGCCAAAGATGACGAAGGAGAGCTTGACAGCCCAGTTACCCTTGGTGAAGGTGCTGACGGTACCGCCAACTTCTTCCTTAATACCGGTCCAGCAGTTCTTAAAGAACTTCAGGATCTTGGAGCCAAGACCTACGAACCAGAGGGGGATTGCGCAAAAGAACAGTTTCAGCTTGTATAACAGCTTTTGGAATTTATTGAGCTTTAAGTACTCAAGATCAGTTAATCTTTTCATAACCCTATATATAAACTGTGTTTATACTATCCTCCTTTTTTCATAATAAGAAACAAGAAAGCATTGCTTGCCGGTAGACAAGACAAATGTCGTCCTTGTTTACCGGCTAACAATGCCTTAGGTCTGAGGGTGGGGGGAGCGGATGCTCCCCCACCTCTCAGTGAAGTGTATTATTATTCTACGGGGATCAGGGTGATGGTACCGGTCTGAGCGCCGTCCCATACCAGCTGGACGTAGTAGGTGCCGTCAGCCTCAACGACGATGTTAGCGCCGTTGAACTCAACGCCGAAGTTTACGTCCCATGCAGCGCCCTGACGGCACTTGAACTCTTCGCCAGCCTTCAGCTCGAGGGCTTCGGAGGTGTAGGTGCCGGCGGGATCCTCAGTCATGGGGAAGTCGGTATCCCAAGAGGTGCCGCAGATGCTGCCGATAACGGACCAAGCGTCCTTCTGCTCGTCGGTCATCTGGAACAGAGCGTCGATAGCAGCCTTGTAGTTGTCCAGAGCGGTCTGGAGGTCGGCATCGGAGGTAGCAGCCTTAGCGTCTGCACCGAGAACCTTAGCGATATCCCACCAAGCGCCGTGGATCTGGCCCTGGGGCTGGCCGAAGTTGTTCTGCTTAGCCAGAGCAGCCAGAGAAGCGTTGGCCTGGACAGCCTCGGAAGCCTGAGCGTTGATGTTGGAGGGGCCCCACTGGAAGGACTCGTAACGCTGAGTCTGGCACTCCTCGCCGGTCAGGTACTGAGCCAGCAGGGACAGAACAGCAGCCTTCTTGGGATCGTTCTGGGGCTTAACACCCATCAGCTTGTTGCCGGTGTAGGAGCCGAGGTGGTAGGAAGTGCCGTCAACCTCGAAGGAGGGCAGGTCGGTAGGGCCCAGGTTCTCGCCGAAGTGCTCAGCAGCAGCGCCGGCGTTCCAGATACCGGTGATAACAACACCAGCGTCGGTGAAGATGTCAGCATTGGAGTCGTAGCAGGGGGAGGTAGCCAGCTTCTGCATGCCCTTCATGGCAGCCAGACCGGCAGCGGAGTTGAAGTCGTCCTCAACAGAGGTGAACTCGCCGTCAGCGTTCATGGTCCAGTTGGACTTACAGCCGGTAGCAAAGAAGAAGGAAGCGGTGTACCATGCATTCTCCAGAGCATAGCGGAACTTAACGTTGTTGGCCTCGCAAGCAGCGATGATGGCTTCCAGGCTCTCAGCGTCTTCCTCGGAGATGATGCTGGTGTCGTAGTACATGTAGTAGCCGTTGTCAGAGGTCATGGGGTAAGCATAGAGCTCGCCAGCAACGGAAGCAGCAGCGACAGCGCCGGCGTCGTTGTTGGTCTTGATGGTCTCAGCAGCGCCCTTGCCAGGCTGTGCCAGAGCGGCAGCCTGAACCAGACGAGCCAGCTGGTCCTGTGCGAAGCAGTAGATGTCGGGAGCGGAAGCAACGTCAGCAACAACCTTGGAGCCGGCGTCAGCCTCGGTAACGCCTTCGATCTGAGCGTTGATCACGATGCCGGGGTTAGCAGCTTCGAAAGCATCGATCTGAGTCTCGAACTGAGCGGCAACGCCGTCCATTTCGGAAACCCACATGGTGATGTCGTAGGTGCCAGCCAGTTCGTTGTCATCAGCGGGCTTGTCATTGTTCTCGGTGGTGGGGGTGACGTCGCCATTGCCGTCAGTGGGCTTCTGGGTGTCGTCGCCGTTGCCGCCGCAAGCAGCCAGGCTCAGGATCATAGCCAGAGCGAGGAGCAGGGCAAACAGTTTCTTCATTTTGTTTTCCTCCTAAAAATTTTGTTTTACGCAGTTTGCGTCCGTCTAATATTGTAAACGTTTTGAATAGCTAAGTCAATAGAAAAATGAATAATTTTTTAATATTTTCTCGAAATATTTCCTTTTACTTTGTTGCTTTAAAGCAATCAAAGGCGGGGAGTTTCTCTCCCACGTAGTCAAAGAGGCACTGATTGGCCCATTCGTTGGTGGTTGTCTTACCTTCCTCGTGGATGTAAGCCTGACCTGCCTCGGAGGCCCAGGAGATTCCCTCCCCGGGAAGCCACAGGGGTTCCCAGTAGAAAACGCCGTCAATGTCCTCTTTTTCTGCCCGTGCCAGGAAGTCAGAGATGAAGCTTGCCTGTCCTTCGGGTGTCAGGGGGTAATGCTCGGAAACGCCGGGGACAGCTGCCATTTTCTCGTCAATGACCAGGCGCTGGGGTACACCGCCCTGGAGATAGGGCTCGGTGGTAAAGCCGTAGGCCAGCTCCATGACCATGCGCTCCTTGCCAAAGATGCGGCAGGCATCTAAATTGGCAAAGAGGGCATCGGGCGTGCCGTGCCAGTAGGGGTAGTAGGAGGCACCGATGATATCATAGTCGATGCCGTGGGCGGCCATTTCGGTGTAGAACTCCTGATAGACCTGCTGATCCCAGCTGCGCTCTAAGTGGAGGATGATCTTTGCCTCGGGGCAGATCTCCCGGCAGGCTCTGCAGCCCGCCGCCACAAAGCGGCAGAAGGTGTCGTAATTGCTGCGGCTGCCATCGGAATTCATCAGCTTGCCCACAGGCCAGAGCATACCGTTGGTGATCTCGTTGCCCACCTGGATCAGCTGGGGGGCTACACCGTTGTCCACCGCCTGCTGCAGACAGGCTTTTGTATATTCATACACTGCCTGTTCCAGTTGCTCTGCATTGTAGCTCACCCAGGCTTTGGGGGTGGGCTGCTTATTGGGGTCAGCCCAGAAATCGGAGTAGTGGAAGTCCAAAAGCAGCTTGTAGCCCTTGGCCTTCAGGAGCTTTGCCAGACGGATATAGTGGTCGATGTCGCAGTTGCCTGCCTCGTAGGGCAGACCCTCGGGGCTCTTGGGGTCGTTCCAGACACGGATACGCTGGTAGTCTACACCGTTGGCCCGAAGCAGATCCATCGGATCCACTTCCCTGCCCCCGTCGTAGAATTTTTTGCCGTTTTCGATCACAGACAAGTAGGAAGAAGCATCAATTCCAAGGATCATGGTTCTACCTCCAAAATTATTGGACAATGACACTGGTCTGGCCGGCGATGGTGAGGATCGTACCCTCCAGGGTGGCCTCGCCCATGCCGATGACCTCGCAGAGCTCAGTGAAGCTGCAACCCTCGATCTTGCTCAGATCGTAGGACAGAGGCTCTGTGCCGTTGTTGTGGAAAATACCCAGCTTCTGACCTTCGTAGTCCACCACAAAGCCGCCGTAGTTCTTCTCAGCGCAGTCGATGGAGGTGTAATAGCCACGGGCAATGGCAGGATAGCTGTGGCGGATGGTAAGCAGGCGGCAGTAGTAACGGAAGAGGCTGTTCTCATCTGCCATCTGGTCTGCCACCGTGGTCTGGATCTGGTTCTTGGGGTCATAGGTACTGCCTTCCGGGTTGCGGATGCTGTCCTCATCACCCCAGAGCATGGCCAGACGGCGATTGGCATCGGTCATCTCGCCCCCGCGGGAGCCACGCATACCGATCTCCTCGCCGTAGTAGATCACGGGAGAGCCGGGGCTCAGGAGATAGATGTTTGCAGCCATGCGCATATTGCCGTCCATGATAAAGGCGCCGCCGATGCGATCCATATCATGGTTGGAGAGGAAGGACATAGCCATGCCCTCGGGATTGGCGGCCAGGATCTTATCCTGATATGCCTCCACATAGTTGGTAAACTTGGCAATGGAGAAGCCCTTGGCGGCGCTGGCGGCTACGCCTTCCGCCTGTGCCATGGCGAAATTGAAGCAGTTCATGGCGCTGTAATACTCCAGGATCTCCGTCTCGCCGGACCAGCACTCGCCTACGCAGTAGATCTCGGGGGCATAAGCCTTCAGATCCGCCATGTAGCGCTCCCAGAATTCCACGGAGCGGGCGGTGTCGCCGTAGTAGATGTACTTGGCGGCATCGAAGCGGAAACCGTCAATGCCCAGATCCAGGTAGTACTTCGCCACATCCAGCATGGCGTTGTAGACCTCGGGATTGTCGTAGTTCAGCTCGGGCATCTCGGAGGAGAAGTTGCACTCAAACCAGCAATCCACACCGGCGATCTTCTGATAGGTCACGCCGCCGACCTTCTCCGCCTCGGTGACGCAGGAGTAGTAGTCGTAATAGGGATTGGCGGTATCGCCGTTCTTACGTGCCTCCTTGAACTGCAGGAACCACTCGTGCTGGGAGGAGGAGTGGTTGATGGCCAGATCCAGGATGATCTTCACATTCCGCTCATGGCAGAGGTCAATGAGCTGCTTCAGGGTCTCCTCCGTGCCGAAGCGCCAGTCTACCTGGTAGTAGTCCTTGGCATCATACTTATGATAAGAGGGGGAGGAGAAAATAGGAGACAGCCAGATCCCCTGCACGCCCAGGCTGGTTTCGGAGTTCAGGTTGCCGTCGTTCAGGTAATCCATGCGGTTGATGACGCCCTGCAGGTCACCGATGCCGTCGCCGTTGGAGTCGGAGAAGGAGCCCACGAAGACCTGATAGAAGGTGCGGTAATTATCGTCCACGGGGTCTCCCACACCGGCGATCACAGGCTCGGTGGGAGCGGTCTCGCTCTCAGAGGGCTGTTCTTCCTGCTCCTGCGTGTCACAGGCGGCAAGGCTCAGCAGCATTACCAGAGCCAGCAGGAGGCAAAGGAGGGATTTCATTTGTCTTTTCATAGTGGTTCCTCTTTTCAGGCGGCAGAGCTGAGGGAGGCATCGTCGATCTTGCCCCAGGCATTGGGACCGGCGCACTTGACATAGATGCCCACCACAAGGCTGTCGCCCTCGGTGTAGTCGATGCCTTCAACAGTGGCGGTGTGCCACTCGTTGTAGACGGTGATTTGGGTGTTTGCGGTGGCAACGATCTGGCCGTTGAGCTTCACATAGGCATAGATCTCGGTGTCGCCGCCGTCGCCGCCCATAATGGAGATGGTGTAGTCATAGAGGCCGGATTTCAGCTCCCTGACCTCCTGCTCCAGGGTGAACTCCACGCAGTTGGCGGCAGCGCCCCAGAAATGGTAGTGGAAATTGCCGGTGAGGGAGTCGGTGACCTTATCCTCCACCTTTAATTCGTCAAAGTCGGTGATCTGGGTGGCAACCCAGCCCAGCTCGCCCTCTTCGAAGCTGCCGTTTTGCAGGAAGTTGTAGTTGACCATGGATACGTAGCACACAGCCTCCATGCCGCCTGCAGTACCGTAAACGGTGTACTTGGCAACGCCGCCGGATTTCATGGCTGCCTCGTCCACGTCCTGCCACTGAACGGGGATTTCCTCACGGGAGTTATCCAGCATAATGGCGTTGACGGTCTCGGGCAGGGTGATCTCACCCTTGAGATCCAGAACCACATTGGCATCCTCAATGGCATCGGGGCGGTTCTCGATCACATTGCCCTCTCTCACCAGAGAGAAGACCTTCAGGGACTCCAGTACCCTGCCCTGGGCATCGAAGAAGGCCTGATTATCCACGGCGCAGCCGCCGTAGTACTTGCCTGCGTCATCGGGGTCGTAGCCGGAGGCATAGGAGGAGGCCCAGCCGGAGCCGTACTGCTCCCAGAGGGCACTGTTTTTCTCGTAGCTCTCGGTGCCAACGGAGATCCAGGTTCCCTCCCAGTAGAAGACGCCGATGCCGTTGACGGTATCATTCACCACGGTGTCGATAACATCCCGTACCAAATTTGCCTGTCCCTGCTGAGAGAAGGGGTAGTTCTTGACGATACCGCCGCCCTCACCAATAGTATTGCCGGAGAAATCCGTATCCTCGGCAGTAAAGGCGTAGGAGGTCTCAGCCACCATGACCTTTTTATTATATGTGGTGGCAATATTGCTCAGAACCTGCGAAAGATTCTCCAAAGTGCCGTGCCAGAAGGGGTAGTAGGAGGAGGCGAAGACATCGTAGTCCACCTGATAGTAGTCCAGATTCTTGCCGTAGCTGGTATAGCTGTCGGTATTTTCGGGGTTGGCGAAGTGGATGGCCACCAGGGCATCGGGGCAGATCTCACGGACAGCCCTGCTGCCGGCCTGCATAAGACGGGTGATCCGCTCCCAGCCGCCTAATTCGCTGCTCTTTATGCCGCAGAGGGCGCCGTTGGTCTCGTTGCCCACCTGCACCATGCCCACATCCACACCGGCATCCACCAGCTGCTGCAGGCAGTCCTTGGTGTAGTCATAGAGGGCGACTTCCTTCTCATCGATGGCCATATTTTTCCAGGCTTTGGGGGTCATCTGCTTACCGGGGTCTGCCCAGAAGTCGGAATAGTGGAAATTCACCAGCAGCTTCATGCCGTACTGTGTGGCACGCTTGCCGATGGCGATGGCATTGGCAATATCGCAGTTGCCGCCGCCGTAGCCATTTCCGTTCCCGTCAAAGGGATCGTTCCAGATGCGGACACGGATATAGTTGATGCCGTTGGCACTGAGGATCTCATAGACATCCTTCTCCGTGCCGTCGTAATCATAATACTTCACACCGCTGGCCTCCAGCGCGGGGACACAGGAGGCATCCATGCCCATAATGAAGTCCTCGGGGAGGTTCTCCACCTTCCGGACATAGAGCGTATCGGAGGTCACGGGTTCTGCAGGGGGCTCAGGGGGCTGCGACTCCTCCGAAGAAGAGCCGCAGGCGGTAAAGGTTAAGATCATAGTAAGAAGCAGAGCCAAAAAACGAATGGTTTTTTTCATTGTCCGCTCCTCCGGGGATCAGTCCAGAGCCTCGTCGTTGAGGTAGACCAGGATGCCGATGCCGTCAACGGTGACGGAGCCGGTCTCCCTGGCAATGACAGAAGCGCCTGCCTCGGAGGCATTGGCAACCAGGTTCCACTCGCCCTCCAGGGTGTAGGGCAGAGCGACCTTGTTGGGGTTCAGAACCACCAGAGCCTGGCCGCCTTCGCCGTCGTCAAAGACCACGACCACAATGCCGCTGCCCAGAGTCTCGGAGCTGATGACACGGACTTCGGGATCGGTGAAGATGTCATACTCCTGACGCATGGCGATGAGGCCCTTGTAGTAGAGCATGGTCTCGTACTGGATGGTGCCCTCGTGGAGGACGGACCAGTCGATATTGTTGATGGCATCGGAGGACATATAGCTGTTCTCGTCGCCGTCCTTGGTGCGGAGCATTTCCTCGCCGGCCTGCCAGAAGGGAGTACCCTTGGCAACCATGACGATGGCTGCGCCCAGCTTGTTCATGCGGATGCGGTCTTCCTCGGAGTCGTCGGGGTTGGAGAGGAGGAGCTTATCCCAGAGGGTGTTGTTATCGTGGGCGCTCATGTAGTTGATGACCATGTCATTGTCTACTGTCCAGCCCTGGCTGACACCACGGCCGCCGGAGAGGCTGAATACCACGTCAGCAATGGTAGCTGCGTTGGCTGCGCCGCTGATGAAGCCCTTGGCGGTCTTATCAAACACACTGCCCTTCAGACCGTCACGGATGACATCGTTGAAGACGGCAACTGCGCCGATGCCCTCGCCGGTGGGCTGGATCTGGCTGATGTTGGTCTGGTTGGCCTGTGCGCTGCCGTCGATGGTGGCGCCCATGGTCCAGCCTTCGCCGTAGATGATGGCGTTGGGGTTGATGGCGTGGACAGCGGTCTCCACTTCCTGCATGGTCTCGACATCATGCAGACCCATCAGGTCGAAGCGCAGGCCGTCCAGGTTGTACTCCTTGATCCAGTAGGAGGTGGAGTCTACCATGAACTTGCCGTACATATAGCGCTCAGAGGCGGTGTCGTTGCCGCAGCCGCTGGCGGAGGAGTTGGCACCGGTGGAGGTGTAGCGGTAGTAGTAATAGGGAACGATCTTATTGAAGGAGGAGTTTGCGTCGTGGGTGTGGTTATAGACCACGTCCATGATCACACAGATACCGGCCTCGTGGAGCGCCATGACCATCTGCTTGAACTCGTTGATACGGACCTCGCCGTGATAGGGATCGGTGGAGTAGCTGCCTTCGGGGACATTGTAGTTCTTGGGATCGTAGCCCCAGTTGAACTCGTCCTCGGGGGTGGACTCGTCCACGGTAGCGTAGTCATAGACAGGCAGGAGATGGACGTGGGTAATGCCCAGCTCCTTCAGGTAGTCCACGCCCACGGCTACGCCGTGCTCGTTGACCAGGCCGGTCTCGGTGAAGGCCAGGTACTTGCCCTTATACTGGGAGGACTCGATGCGGTTGGAGAAGTCACGGACATGGACTTCCCAGATCACAGCCTCGGAGTAGTGGTCGATCTGTTCCGGCTCCTTGTGGCCTTCCCAGCCCTCGGGGTTGGTCAGGGAGAGATCCACAACCATGCCGCGGTTGCCGTTGAGACCCGCTGCCTTGGCATAGGGGTCAACGGCTTCCTGAGTGCCGACAGAGGTGGTGACGGTGTAGGTGTAGTAGGTGCCGTGGCCGCAGGCCTCGGTATGCTCCCAGACACCCTTGTCGCCACGGGTCATCTCGACGGACTTGTAAGCCTCCACGCCGTCGCCGGCCTCGAAGAGGTTCAGGACAACCACAGAAGCGGTGGGAGCCCAGACCTTGAAGGTGGTCTCGCCGCCGTGTATCACAGCGCCCAGATCGGCGCCGTCGTAGTGATAGTTGTCAGCGAAATACTGGCTGTCAAAAATATCGGTGGGGACAACGGCCTTCTCGCCATAGCCCTCGATGGTGATGCGGTAGTTCTTGGACAGATCCAGGCTCTCAGCCACTTCTACGTAGCCGGAGGTGGACTCCTTGCCCAGAGTGGAAACGCTGAGGACTTCCACTTCACGGTCGCCCTCGTAGACCTTGACCTGGCTCAGGTCGGTGATGGTGGTCTTGGGGGTGATAGAATACTTGATCTGATTTTCGTCGGTCATGCCGGCAAGTGCGAATTTCTTTGCCATATCCAGGGTTTTTCCTCCATCATTGCTGAAATACTGTGCGGGGTCGCCGGGCTGCAGGTAGATCACGGTCTCCTTGCCCTCGATCACGGCAAAACGATCCTGCTCATAGTCCTTGGTGGCAGAGCCCCAGGAGCTGCCGCCGGGTTCGGAGCAGTCTCTGCGGACGATGAAGCCGATCTCGTCGATGCCTTCGGGGACATTGACAATGACCTTTGCGCCGTACTCACATTCGTGGAACAGGTAGCCCTTACCGGCCACATCGCCCCACCAGATCCACATATCGCAGTTCTCGTAGGTGCCGTCGTAGTACCAGTAGAAGGTGACCTGATTGTGGCCATCGGGAATGGGCTCGGTGTATTCCTCGGTGGCAGGCTCGGTGGACGGCTCCGTTACAGGCTCCGTCTCGGTGGGCTGGGTGCTGCTGGGTTCGGTCTCGGTGGGCTCCGTGTCACCGCCGCAGGCTGTGAGGATCAGGGAAAACAGCATTACGGCTGCCAGGAGCAATGCGATGAGTTTCTTTGCGTTCTTCATAGCTTTTCTCCTTGTATGTAAATTTTATTACTTTCTGTCGGTTCTCTCCGTCAGAGAGAGGATGATGCTGCGGAGCTCGGGGGTATCGAAGTGCAGATCCGCCTTCCAGCCCCAGTTGCCCTCGGCGGCGCCGGGGATGTTCATGCGACCCTGGTTGTTATCCAGCAGCAGGTAGTCCTGCAGGGGTACCATAGCCAGGTTGGCACGGCTGCGGAAGGCAAACTCAATGAGGTCATAGACCCGATGCTGACCCTCGGTGTGGGGGCACTCACGCCAGAAGCGCTCGGCGGCCTCGCCGTAGATCTCCTGCACCCAGGAGCAGCTGCAGTCGGAGTCGTGAGAGGCGGAGTAGACCACGCAGTTGTCGGTGGTGTACATACGGGGCAGGTTGTCGCTGTCCTCTTCGTAGAAGGCGAAGTGGAGCATCTTCATGCCGGGGAAGCCGGTATCCTCCATGAGCTCCAGCACGTCGGGGGTGATGAAGCCCAGATCCTCGGCGATGACCTTGGCATCGGGGCAGGCCTGACGGAGGGTGCGGAAGAGGGCGATGCCGGGCGCGGAGTCCCACTTGCCGTTGCGGGCAGTTGCCTCGCCGTAGGGTACGTTGAAATAACCGGCAAAGCCACGGAAGTGGTCAATGCGGAGAATGTCGAAGAGACGGTAAGCCAGCCGGGTGCGGCGGAGCCACCAGCTAAATCCCTGCTGCTCCATAAGCTGCCAGTTGTAGATGGGGTTGCCCCAGAGCTGACCGTCGGGAGAGAAGCCGTCGGGAGGACAGCCTGCCACCACGGTGGGGTTGTAGTTGCCGTCTAAGAGGAACTGCTCCGGTGCGGACCAGACATCCACGCTGTCGTGTGCCACATAGATGGGCATATCGCCGATGATCAGGATGCCCTTCTCGGCGGCGTGCCTGCGCACCAGATTCCACTGACGGGAGAACTCATACTGATTCCAGCGCCAGAAGTTCATCTCGCCGTCAAACTCGCCCTTGTGGTTGAGGGCCTTGCGGTAGTTGCGGTGCTCCTCGTCCCAGAGGGTCCACTGGCAGTTGTTGTAGTGACCCTTCAGCGCCATAAAGAGGGCGTAGTCCTCCAGCCAATGACCTTCGGCATTGAGGAAGGCATAATAGTCATCACCGGGGGTGAAGCGGCTGAAGGCCAGACGCAGCAGCTCATAGCGGGTATGGAACAGCCAGCCGTAGTCCACACGGTTGGAAACGTTTCGATGGGAGTTTAATTCCTCTTCCGTTACCAGACCCTGCTCCATGAGCAGCTCAGGGTCGATGAAATAGGGGTTGCCTGCGGCAGAGGCGGGAGACTGATAGGGGCTGTCGCCAAAGGAGGTGGGGTTCAGAGGCAGAACCTGCCAGACCTTCTGACCGGTGGCAGCAAGGAAATCAATAAAATCATGGGCGCCCTTGCCGAAATTGCCGATGCCGTAAACGCCGGGCAGGCTGCTCACGGGCATAATGATGCCGGCCTTATGCCGGAAGCCGAAATTCTTGTACTGATCCACGGGATAAAGTCCTTTCTCTATGCTGTAGGATGGAAGTACCCCTTTTCCGGGGCACATTTTACTCCACTATTAAATCTATCACAAGCCCCGAAAAAATACAACTAAAATCTGCGGGAAATTTCCGGAAATCTCTCACCCCAGGCAGGTTCCGTCTGTAGAAATGTATCCGTTGCATTCCGTAGGGGACAGGTTGCCCGTCCCGGTGAAACGATCCGTTCTGTAGCATCCGCTGCCTCCCCTGCGGAGTCTTCCGGAGCCGCAGCAAAAAACCGCTCCCCGGGTGGGGAGCGGTGCATCGCTTATTCTACGGTCACGGACTTTGCCAGGTTGCGGGGCTTATCCACGTCGCAGCCGCGCTTCAGGGCGACGTAGTAGGAGAAAAGCTGCAGGGGGATCACGCTGAGGCTGGGCTGCAGCAGGGGATGGGTTCCGGGAACCAGGATCACCCGATCGGCGGCCTTCTTCAGCTTGCCTGCGGTCTCCTCGGTGGTGACGGCAAGGACATGGGCGCCTCTCGCCTTGACCTCTTCCATATTGGACAGGGTCTTCTCAAAGAGAGCCTCCATGGTGGCCAGAGCGATGACCAGGGTATCCTGCTCAATAAGGGAGATGGGGCCGTGCTTCAATTCACCGGCGGCATAGGCCTCGGAATGGACATAGGCGATCTCCTTGAGCTTCAGGCTGCCCTCCAGGCAGGTGGCGGAGTCGGTGTTTCTGCCGATGAAGAACACATCGTGCTTCTCACACAGGGCCTCGGCATAGTCCTCGATATGCTTCAGATAGTCACAGGTCAGCATCTGCTCCAGCGCATCGGGCAGCTGGGTCAGCGCCTCGTACATCCGGGTATAGTTCTCACCGACCCAGGTACCCAGCAGCTGACCCATATACAGGGCAATGAGATACAGCACGGAGAGCTGGGTGGAGTAGGCCTTGGTGGTAGCCACGGCGATCTCAGGACCTGCCCAGGTGTAGATCACATCGTCGGCTTCCTTGGAGATGGCGCTGCCCACCACATTGACAATGGCCAGGGTACGGGCGCCCAGACTTCTGGATTCCCGGAGGGCGGCAAGAGTGTCAGCGGTCTCGCCGGACTGGCTGATGATGATCACCAGGGTGTCATCTCCCAGCACGGGCTCGCAGTAGCGGAACTCGGAGGCCAGCACAGGCTCCACGGGGATGCGGCAGGTCTTCTCCAGAATATACTTACCCACGCAGCCCACATAGTAGGCAGAGCCGCAGGCCACAATATAAATACGGCGGATATTGCGGAGGTAGTCCTCCGTGAGGCTCAGACCCTCCAGGCAGACCTGACCGTCCTTCATACGGGGATTCAGGGTATCACGGAGCGCCTTGGGCTGCTCATGGATCTCCTTGAGCATGAAGTGGGGGTAGCCGCCCTTCTCCGCAGCGGTCATCTCCCAGGTGATGAGCTCCGGCTCACGGACACATTCCTCGCCCAGAGCGTTATAGAACACGGCGGAGTCCTTGGTGAAGCGCACCATGTCGCCGTTGTTCAGATAGACCACCTTACGGGTGTACTTCAAAATAGCGGGGGCATCGGAGGCGATGAAGTTCTCACCCTCACCGAAGCCGAAGATCAGGGGGCTCTCCTTCTTCATAGCCAGAATGCTGTCGGGCTGATCGATGCACAGGATGCCCAGGGCGTAGCTGCCCACTAAGGTCTCTCTGGCGCGGCAGGCTGCCTTCAACAGGTCGCCCTCCTCCTCGTAGTACAGCTCCAGCAGGTTGGCGGCGACTTCCGTATCCGTCTCGGAGACGAAGGTCTTCCCCTGCTCCATGAGGTAGGACTTCAGGCTCTGGTAGTTCTCGATGATGCCGTTATGTACCAGGCAGATCTTGCCGTTGGTGGACACATGGGGATGGGAGTTGGTCTGAGAGGGTGCGCCGTGGGTGGCCCAACGGGTATGACCGATGCCCATGGTGCCGGGGAGGGTAGCGCCTGCCGCGGTCAGATCGCTGAGGGCGGCGAGTCTGCCCTTGGTCTTTTCTACACAAAAACGGTTATTGGCAAAAACGCAGATGCCTGCAGAGTCATAGCCTCTGTACTCCAGCTTGGACAGACCGTCCAGCAAAATGGGTGCAGCCTGCTGCTTGCCGAGATAACCAACGATTCCACACATAATAAAAAACCTCCGTATGCTTTACGGGTTGTAATAACATACGGAGATTATAGCTGATTTATGGTACAAAATCAACTCAAAATTTATATTTTTCGCTGATTCGGTGAAACACAATCGATTTTGGCTAATTCTCTAACAGAGCTCTCAGGCTGAGGGGCAGCCCGTGAAGCCCTTTTGCGCCCAGCTTTTGCAGTGCCTGCGCCCCCTCGCTGCCGTCATCGTAGACATACAGGGGGCTGCGGCCGTGGCGCAGGTTATCCGTAGAGCCCTGCCAGGTGCCGCCTGCGGTTTTGGCACATTGGGCAACGAAACAGAGCCTGCCCAGGGCGTGAATGTAGTGATTTCGGCGCAAAGCGCGCCGGGCGGTGAAAAGGCAATCATAGCCCTCGTCGCTGACATAGAGGACATTTTCCCGTTGCGGATATGCCCGCAACGCATCGGGGACAAAGGCAATCACCTTGCCTCCTGCGGCAAGACAGGCCTCCTGGGCAACGGTATCGATGCCACGGGCATTGCCCGACACCAGAGCGAAGCCCTCCCGGGCGATCTGTCTGCCTATGGCACGGGCAAAGGCGGCATTCTCCTGCACAGGCTCACGGGAGCCCACCACCGCAACGGCAGGCAGCTGCAGCAGATCCGGATCACCCTGACAGAAGAGCACCGGCGGTGTCTCCTCCTGCATCCGCTCCAGATAGAAGGGATACTGCCCATGTCCCTGCCAGAGGGGAATGATCTCCGGCGCCGCATTGACGTAGTCCATAAGCCTGTGCTGCCGATCCAGCAGCCGCAGAACACGCCGCCGGAACTCGGCGCTGTAACCCAATGCACCCAGACTCTCCCAGTTCAGAGGAACATCGGGGAAGGGGCGCAGCGCCTGGGAAAAGGCATAGAACTCCTGTGGGCTCAGGGGCTGTACCGTCTGTCCCAGCCGACAGCAGAGCATCAGCAGCTGGGCAATTTCAAGCTCAGCCATCAGAATTTTTTACGGGGACGGGGCTTCTCCTGTACCGGTGCAGGTACCAGACAGCCATACTCGTCAAAGATCATGGGGGTGATGTCAAATTCCGAGAATTTGGCGATCTCGTCCAGCTTCGCCTGCTCCGGGAAGGAGCCGATGATGGTGAAGGAGATGCCCTTTTTCCGTGCGCGGCCGGTTCTGCCGATGCGGTGGATATAATACTCGTTCTCATCGGGGACATCGTAGTTGATCACGCCGTCCACATCGTCCACGTCAATGCCACGGGAAGCCACATCCGTGGCGATGAGCACGGGGAGCTTGCCCTTGCGGAAGGCAGCCATGGTTTTTTCACGGGTGGCCTGCTTGATATCGCCGTGGAGGCAGTCCGCCTGAATGCCCGCCCGACGGAGATCGTCGGAGAGATTCTGGCACATGACCTTGGTATTGCAGAAAATGATCACCCGTTCAAAGGCACCGGAGCGCAGGATGCGCAGCACCGCCTCCTCCTTTTCCAGACGGGGAACGGTGATGGAATACTGGTCGATATCGGGCTTACTCTCCCGGGTGGGCGCTACGGTGATCTCCACCTCGTCACGCTGATACATCCAGCTGACGGTCATGACCTCCTGGGAGATGGTAGCGGAGAACAGACCCAGATTCTTGCGGTTCTTGATCTTGTTGAGGATCTTGGTCACGTCGTCGAAGAAGCCCATGTCCAGCATGCGGTCGGCCTCGTCCAGAACCACGGTTTTGATCTGATCCAGGCGCAGGTTCTTGCGGTTGTAGTGATCCATAAGACGACCGGGGGTAGCCACCAGAATATGGGGGTGCGCCTTCAGCGCCTTGATCTGGGGCTCCATGCGCTGGCCGCCGTAGACCACGCTGACACGTACCTCCTTCTTCTGTATGAGCAGACCCTTCAGCTCGTCAGCGATCTGCAGCGCCAGCTCACGGGTGGGGGCTAAGATCAGACCCTGCAGCGCCTCGCTCTTGGGGTCCACATGCTCGATCATGGGAATGCCGAAGGCAAAGGTCTTGCCCGTACCGGTGGGGGCTTTGGCGATCACATCCCGCCACTGAAGCAGGGGCTCAATGGCCAGCGCCTGCACCTGGGTAGGTGTCTCAACACCCTGGGCCTGCAGCGCCGCCAGGATCTCCTCACTGACTCCCATGTCCCGAAAATTCCTGATTTCTTCCATAATGCGATTTCCTTTGTTGATACTATATAAATTATAAGGGATTTTTCTGAATGTACTGATCCAAAATGGCAGCTGCGTCATGGCACAGCTGTCCGCAGGGACGCTTTTTGTAATACTGCTCTGTCCGTGCCTCGGGAGCGCCGCCGGGGGTGGTGGAAACGCCCTCCAAAAGCTCCCGGCAGATATAAGAGCCGTGCTGCTCCTTAAATTTTCCTGCCAATTCCCGAATTCGGGCATAATGCTCTGCCTTAGCCTCCTGAGAAGCGCCTTCCTCCGTGCCGTAGAGCAGACCGGCAGCCATAAACATACCGCTGACCGCACCGCAGACCTCCCGCAGCCGTCCCATGCCGCCGCCGAAGGAGGAGGACAGCCTTAAGGCAGTGGACTGATCCAGTTTGGTCAGGTCGGAGAAGGCCAGAAAAACCGCCTGGGCGCAGTTGTAGCCCTGTTCAAAATAGGCTTTCGCCAGTTCGGGATGGGTCATAGCTCCACCGCTCCTTTCGGAAAAGAGATACCGTTGAATTTCATCATATAGCGCAGGGGATAATAGCCCTGCAGATAGTTTTTCTCATACCACGCAAAGGTGGCCTCGGGCAGCTGCCGCAGCTCCGGCGCTTCGCAGCGGAACAGCTCAAAGGTGGTCCGGTCGCCGCTGATGAGGGCGGCAATGAGCTCCACTTCCTTCTGTGCCGCCAGACGGTCAAAGCAGGCATCCATCAGGGTGACGCAGATCAGCTCCTCCCGGTCGCCCCGCTGCTCTTTCGTGCCGAACCAGTAGAGAAAATCTGCCCGGGTAAAGGCCTTTCTGGCCGTGACCAGCGCCAGCTTCTGGAATTCCTCCTCCGCCCCGCGCTTCAGCACGTCGATGAGATATTGCAGCAGCTTCTCGTCCAGGCAGCAGCAATCCAGCAGTACCTCATAGGCGCTGCGGGGGCCGTCCGGCTCGTCAATTCGGGGCGGCGCATCGGGATCAGCTTCCTCTTCTGCCGCAGGCGCTTGCTCCATGGCAGCGAAGAGATCCGACGGATCAAAATTGTCAAAAAGACCCTCGGGCAAGGTCGTCCCCTCCTGCTCAGCGCAGGCACGGACAAAGCACGCAATACCACTTTGGGCAATTCTCTCCTGAAGCTGCGCCGCACGGCGGAGGGGTTCTTCCTCTGTCAGCTCGAAGCCCTTGGGGGCTGCTAATTTGCCCTCGCCCACGGCCTCCAGGTATTTAAAATAGTAATCGGTCCATTTCATTTCCCGTCACCTCTCAAGGAAATTATAGCGCATCGGCGCGCAAAATGCAACTATCTTGACAGATTGCTTCCTTTGCGCTATAATAAGTTCGTATTTTTATAAAGGTAAGGGTGAAACATATGAGAATCCGTATCACTTCCGACAGTACCTGTGATCTTTCCAAGCAGCAGATTGAAGAAAACAACATCCGTATCATCCCCCTCATCGTCAACAAGGACGGTCAGAGCTACTATGACTGCGTGACCATCCAGCCTGCGGAAATCTTCGCCCACGTGGCAAATGGCGGCGGCCTTTGCTCCACCTCTGCGGTCTCCGTCGGCGATTATCAGGATATTTTCGAAGAAGAGCTGAAGAATTACGATGCCGTGATTCACGTTTCTCTGGGCTCCGGCTTCTCCGTGACCCATCATAATGCGGTTCTGGCGGCAGAGGAGCTGCCCAATGTCCGTATCATCGACTCCCGTAACCTCTCCACCGGCCACGGCCACGTGGTGCTGCAGGCCTGCAAGCTGGCCAAGACCATGGAGGATCTGGATGCCATTGAGGCAGAGCTGAAGGCTTTTGCCCCCCGTGTGGATGCCAGCTTCCTCCTGGATCGTCTGGACTATATGGTCAAGGGCGGCCGCTGCTCCATGGTGGCTGCTCTGGGTGCCAACCTGCTGAAGCTGAAGCCCTGTATCGAGGTCATTGACAACAAGATGGTAGTGGGCAAGAAGTACCGCGGCAACTACGCCAAGAGCATGGGCAATTACGTCCGCGCCCGTCTGGAGGGCGCGACGGATCTGGTAGACGATCTGATTTTCATCACCCACACCCCCGTCAGCCAGGAGATCCTGGATACCGTCCACGGTGCTGTGAAGGAATACGGCAACTTCAAGAACGTGGTAGAGACCACCGCCGGCTGCACCATCTCCTGCCACTGCGGCGAAGGCTGCCTGGGCATCCTCTACGTCCATAAAGCTTAAATAACCCAATAGAAATCCCGCAGAAGCCTGTGCTTCTGCGGGATTGTTTTATTTATGCCCAGGGATCTGCTGCCACGGGCTTGCGGATGTCAGACAGCAGGAACTGCTCCCAGAGGAACCACTGGCCGGTGGAGGGCTTTTTCCGCAGCTTGATCTGACGGGGAGAGTCTGCGCCGCCGGAGCGGATATGCAGTGTTATATAGCCCTCGGAAAGCTGGTCACGGCTGTAGGGGTTCTCAAAGAAATCCAGGGTATAGGGCCGGGAAGGCTCGTAGTTATTCTCCGGGACAGCGCCACGGAAATAAGAACGGGGCACATAGTCCTTGTCACGGAAGCGATCTGCCAGGAACTGCCGCTCATAGGCAGACAGACCCTTGGGGCCTTGCAGGAAGGTCAGCATTTTCAGTGACCCCTCCCGATTTACGGGATACATACACAAGGCTGCAATGGCAAGGGCTGCGGCATACTCCGGACGGGAGAGAGATGACTGCGGCATCTGCTGCAGTTCGTCAAGATCCGTGGGGATCTGCGACAAAACAATGCTGTAAGAATCGCTGCCCTCCGAAGGGGCGGTGGATGTAGCCCGATTTTTCAATGACTCCATAAAAGACATAATTCATCCTCCTCTGATAATTCCGTCCCCGCAAATCAAAAGTGCGGGACGTAATGAGACAGTACCCCATGATACCTCTACATTATTATAGCGATTTGTCCTCCGTTGTCCCCACCCTTTCCCCTTATTTGGGGTGGGAATGGCGCATCTTTTCCGCAGCCGTAACTATGTCGGTGTGGGAAAAAGTGTGGGATTGCCCCGACCTCCCTATATGCCTCCGCAGAAAAGTCTGGCCGAAGCATCGGCAATAATGCACGAAAGTTCGGATATACTATCTGCAAAAGGAAGTGAAATCATGGCATACAGACGGGGATTTGTTCCCTATGCATTGGCCGCCCTTTTGATCGGGCTGGTGGGCGGCTTTTCTACGGTTTTGGGGCCTGCCTTTGTGCAGGATCTGGGCATCGCCTACAACAACACCACCTGGACAGCCCTGGCGCAGGCCATGTCCACCGCAGCCTGCGCGCCCATTTTAGGCAAGGTGGGTGACGTGATCGGACACAGAAGGACGCTGCTTGCCGGCATTGGGGTATTCACTTTGGGGAATATCCTTTCCGCCCTGGCGGACAGCCTTGGGGTAATGCTCCTTGCCCGATTTACCGTGGGCATCGGCACGGCGGCCATGACCCCTGTGATCCTTGCCTATATCTCCACAGAGTTCCCCCGGGACAAAATCGCAAAGGGCTTTTCTTTGTATATGCTGCTGTCCAGCGCCTCGGTGATCCTCGGCCCCACCGTGGGCGGATTGCTGGTTTCTGCCTACGGCTGGCGCAGTATGCTGTGGGTCTGCGTGGCCCTTTGCGCCGTTGTTTTTCTTGGCTGTGTCCTAAGCTCCCGTGGGCAGACAGCCGCAGGAAAACCCCTGCAAAGCTTTGATGTCCCCGGTGCTGTTTTCATTTTGATTTTCTTTAGTCTGCTGCTGTGCGTCCCCTCCTTCGGGCAGAACTTCGGCTGGACATCCACGGCCTTTCTGAGCGTGCTGGGCGCTGCGGTTGTCAGCCTTGGCGCTTTGTTTCTGGTGGAGCGAAAGAGTCCCTGCCCCATTCTCCCGGGCAGCTTTATGAAGCGCAGAACCTTTGTGCTGAGCATCCTCGCTCTGTTTCTGACCCAGGGGCTGATGCAGGCCAATATGACCAATACCATTGTTTTCGTCAATTACACCCGTCCCGAAAGCAGCGCTGTCTCCGGCTATGCCATTTCCGTAATGTATGTGGGGATGTCCCTGGGCGCTGTGCTTTTAGGCCCTCTTGCCGATCGCTTTTCCCCAAAAAAGATTCTGCTGGCTTCTCTCCTCCTGACCGGCCTTGGCTGCGCGGTTCTGCTGCTCCTGACAGAGGCAGCCTCCCTGTGGCTGCTGATGGCGGCGCTGGGGATTCTGGGTTTCGGTCTGGGCGCAAACGGCACCATCTTCCTGAAGGTCGTCCTTTCAGGGCTGTCGCCCCAAGAGGCCGGTGCAGGCACAGGCACCTACGGATTATTTCGGGATCTGGCAGCGCCCTTTGGCGTTGCCGTGCTTGTCCCTCTCTTTACCAACCGGGTCGCCGGTTTAATTGCCGCAGGAACGGCTGCAGCCACCGCCGCCCTTTCCTCCCTGCACTTCCTTGCCATGGCAGAAATTCTGTGCGTCGCCTTGGGCATCGCCGCCGTCGCCTGCCTGCCGAAGAAAAGCGAAAGCGCCTCAAGTTTTTGAGGCGTTTCTTTTTACGCCTGTCGTATTGACATCTTTTCTTTCCTGTGGTAAATTTAAGAAAATGCCTTTGCGGAACAGAGGTAAAAAGCATGCTGCATCCCCAGATTTCATTTTTCCCGGCAAGAGATGCCCGGGGCCTTCTCAACGGACAAAACCGCCGGCAGCACCCCGATGGCCAAATCCGGGCAGTCCGCTTCGAAAAAGATCAATACATCGGCCCGGAGGAGGAATGATCCGCCTCTATTGCGAGGAGTACAGAATTGAACGTAGGGATAAGGAGAGAACCATGGACAAAAGAGCATTGCGAAAGCTGATATCCGACTGTGCAGCGGAGCGTGGATTTGTGAAGGTCGCCACGGGCGTATTCTCCCGAGCTTCGGCAGACGGAGATACTGTGATACTCCTGCGCATCCCGGATATGATACGGGGCTTTTTGCTCGGGGTACAGTTTCGCAGTCTCGGTCTCGGGGACTGGAAGGACAATTTGCTGACGAGCTACCGGTTTGAAGCACTCCTCTCCTTCGCTGATCGTCGGGACTATACGAAGGAGGAAGTCATTACTGCAGCGGAAACCGTTTTTTGCGGAGTGGAGCCCTATTTATCAAGGGGAAAGCAACAGATTTGCGAGGATATTGATTGCTGGATGATCCGTCCCCAGGACTTTCAGCGGCAGAATGAAGTACGTGCTCATCTGGGACTACAGGCAGATGCCCCCTATTCGGAGGCGCATTTGCAGTACCTTCTGGATACTCTCTCCGGCGGTGGAGGGATGCTAGTGCAAAAAGAGGCATATTTTGCCCACGCTGACTTTTTCGGCAAACTGATGGAGAAGGGCTTCCGTGTCATTGACGAGGATCACAACCGGATCCACCTTGTCTATCGCAGCGCCAACCGGAGGTAAAGCCATGAAGCAGCAAAAACAGGCAGCGCCTTCTATGGAGCGATTGGAGCGTTTTCTTCATTCCGGCTTGCAGATCGATTATCCCCTCTATATGCGCAATCCCCGGTGCGGAGTCAAGCTCGACTTCGAGGCATTGGATGATGCAGAGGCAAAAGCAGCTGCAAAAAGTGTACTTTCTTCGCTTTTGCGGGAGGAAGGTTTTTGGCTTTGTGAATACGGCAGCGATTCCGGAACGGCCTTGCAGGAAAAAGGCTTTCTCCTCACCCCTCCCCTGATCACGGAGATCCTCCCCCACAAATGCACTACCCTTGACCAGGATTGGTTTTCCTATGATGTGGAAGCCATCTCCTGCAATTATGTGAAAAAATCCGACTTTTCTTTGGATACCTATATTCAATACGCTTTTCGCCTGGACTTCTTATCCAATACCATATTGATCATTGACGAGCTGCAGGGATTTGCCCTTCATATCTATGACCGGCGGGGAATGGACATTGTGGCAACAGATCCCGTCATCACAGAACGCATACGCACGGATTTCAGTAAATACATCATGTACTTTCGAGGATCACCCCTGTACGGATAAAGGGGTATTTACCGGCTGTACAACCGGCTGCATAGGGTGTACCCATGTGCGCAATATTTCAACATATCAAACTTCCGCACAGTATCAGACAAACGCTCTGCATACTGTGCGGATTGTTGTTTATTGATAATCAAAGAAAGAATTCAATTCCTTCTTTTAATTCTTTCTTTATTTATTATTTATTATATATTGCGGACAGAAAACTGTCCATGTGACAGACAGAATCTTGTCCATCTTAGTACTCGCAAACGATCACTCTTGACTGCTCGAAAACGATCACTCTAAGCGCAAGGGATTGTTCCCTACCCCTTTTCATTTTGGCAGAGCCGTCTGAAGATCGGGTAGTAAGACAGACAACAGTAGTGCAGCGGTGATCGGCAGGCTTCGCAGAACAGCGGACGGAACGCTGTCCTACAGCAAGATCGCCCCTACAAAGTCAAACAGAAATTTGTCGAACAGTTTGGTGTAGCCAAAGCCTCCAGTATTAGGAATAATTTCGTACTATGAGAGAGACAACATATTACGCAATGTCATTGCGAGGCCACCTGTGGCCGTGGCAATCCGTATCCTTAAAACCCTCCGTTTTATACCAAATTCCCATAT
>JAZNVK010000026.1:0-2181 GCA_045592805.1 Faecousia sp. | reverse complement strand
AGCAACTATGGTTATCTTATCATAAATCCATAAAAAATCAATTTATTTTAGGAGGAAGATTCCAATGAACATTTTGATTATCAATGCCGGCAGCTCTTCTCTTAAGTATCAGCTGATGAACCCCGAAACCGGTGAGGTTTCCGCAAAGGGTCTGTGCGAGCGTAACGGTATTGACGGCCGTCTGAACCACAAGGTAGGCGAGAATAAAGTAGTGAAGGACATCCCTATGCCCACTCACTCCGAGGCAATTGCCGCTACTCTGGACATTCTGGTTGACCCTGTTGACGGTGTTATTAAGTCCGTTGAGGAGATTGATGCTGTAGGTCACCGTGTGCTGCATGGCGGCATGGAATTCTTTGATTCCTGCATCATCAACGATGAGGTTATTACTGCTATTAAGAAGTGCATTCCTTTGGGCCCTCTCCACAACCCTGCTAACCTGATGGGTATCGAGGCTTGCCAGAAGGTCATGCCTACTACACCTCAGGTCGCAGTGTTCGACACCGCTTTCCACATGACCATGCCTCCCAAGGCTTACCGGTATGCTATCCCCACAGAGTACTATGAGAACGATTCCATCCGCCGCTATGGCTTCCACGGCACGTCCCACAAGTATGTTGCCCGCCGCACTGCGGAACTGGTTGGTAAGAAGGAATTCAAGATGGTCAACTGCCACTTGGGCAACGGTTCTTCTATGTCTGCTGTGAAGGGCGGTAAGTGCATGGATACCACCATGGGTCTGACCCCTCTGGCAGGTGTTCCTATGGGTACCCGTTCCGGTGATATTGACGCAGCTGTGGTGCAGTTCATCTGCAATAAGTACGGCATGAGCGTTGACGAGTGCCTGAACATGCTGAATAAGAAGTCCGGTATGCTGGGCATTTCCGGCGTTTCCTCTGACTTCCGTGATCTGGAAGATGGCGCAAAGAAAGGCGACGAGGCTTGCGCTCTGGCACGCGAGAAATTCTGCTATGAGGTCGCCAAGTATGTTGGCGCATATGCAGCGGCTCTGAACGGTATCGACGTACTGACCTTCACTGCAGGTGTTGGTGAAAATGACGTGAACGTCCGTGCTACGATCTGTGAATATCTGGGCTTTATGGGTGTGAAGATCGACCCTGAACTGAACGGTAACCGTGGCAAGGAGATGGTTATCTCTACTCCCGACTCCAAGGTTCAGGTCTGGATCGTTCCCACCAACGAAGAGCTGATGATCGCTCAGGATACCGCCGAGCTGGTCAACGCTGCCAACTAAGTAGTTTTCAATTATGCGGGGCGGAGAGATTCTCCGCCCCCTTGCGTTTTTTCGGTCATTGTGTCCTGCGTGGATATAGAAAAGCCACCCTGACGGATACGGTGCTGTAAAGGAGTGAAAGAAATGACCACTGCATCTGAGCGCTTCCTGCGCTATGTCACCTTTGAAACCACATCCGATGAGTTTTCCGAAACCTGTCCTTCCACCCCCAATCAGAAATCCTTTGGCGCCTACCTGGTGGAAGAAATGAAGGAAATTGGAATCCAGGATGCCTGCATGGATGAAAACGGCTATGTCTACGGTACAGTTCCCGGAGATCCCCGGCTGCCTACCATTGGCCTGATTGCCCACATGGATACTTCTCCCGATGCCTCCGGCGCCAATGTTCGGGCCAGGAGCGTCTACTATGAAGGCGGAGATATCTGCCTGAATGAGGAAAAGGATATCTGGCTGCGGCAGAAGGACTATCCCAACCTTGCCAATCATGTTGGCAAGCATCTGATCGTTACCGATGGCACGACCCTGCTCGGTGCGGATGACAAGGCAGGTATTGCGGAAATTATGACCGCTGCGGAGTTCCTGATGACTGCCCGGATGAGCCATGCAACATTGCGTATCGGCTTTACACCGGATGAGGAAATCGGCAGAGGTGCCGACCGCTTTGATGTTGCCCGCTTTGCCGCGGACTACGCTTATACCGCCGACGGCGGCCCCGTGGGAGAGCTGGAGTATGAGAACTTCAATGCTGCCGGTGCAAAAGTGGTTTTCCACGGAATCAATATGCATCCCGGCTCTGCCAAAGATAAAATGGTCAATTCCCAGTTGATCGCTATGGAGTTCCAGAATCTGCTGCCGGTGCATCAAAGACCGGAATCCACACAGGGGTACGAAGGATTTATCCACTTGACCGATATGGAAGTCGGAGG
>JAZNVK010000025.1:0-4329 GCA_045592805.1 Faecousia sp. | reverse complement strand
GACTTATCGTATGGTGATAGAATATTACATCTATTATTACAACAACCTGCGCCCTCACAGCACTTTGGGCTATATTCCCCCACTCGCTGCATAACTGTCATTTATTTTCCCATTTTTTGTCCAAAATCTTGCGCCACTTTTGGGCGTAAGCCCGACGTGGGAATCCGTTCCCCTAAATGTTTCGAATATATGGGAATTTGGTATAAAACGGAGGGTTTTAGGGATACGGATTGCCACGGCCACAGGCCTCGCAATGACATTGCGTAATATGATGCCTTTCTCATAGTACGAAATCCTTCCTAATACGGGAGCCTTTGGTTGCGCCAAACTGTTCGGCAAATTTCTGTTTGGCTTAATTTCAATTCCATGGGCGAAGCCCATACCTTCATCATTCACCATTCCCCATTCACCATTCCCCCTCCACTCCTCCACGAAATCCATATTTTTCTGCCGATTACGGCTTGCATTTTTATTTATGGTATGATATGATAAATTAGTATCGAAATGTGCAGCTGTAAGCGCTTGCAAAAGGAGATTTCCTATGAACCATACCATTGCGGTTGCCGGTAAGGGCGGCGTGGGCAAGACCACCGTCTGCGGCATGATGATCGATTATCTGATTAAGACCGGCAAGACCCCCCTTCTGGTGGTGGATGCCGATGCCAATTCCAATCTGAACGAAGTCCTCGGCGTGGAGGTGGAGACCACCCTCGGCGCAGTCCGTGAGGAGATCGCCCAGGCAGAGCTGCGGGGCAATGTGATCCCCCGTGGCATGACCAAGGCGGACTATGCCCAGGTGCGCTTCAATGCCGCCCTGGTGGAAGAGGACGATTTTGATATGCTGGTCATGGGCCGCACCCAGGGCAAGGGCTGCTATTGCTACGTCAATGGCATCCTCAAGACCCAGGTGGATAAATACGTCGGCTCTTATAAATACACCGTCATCGACAACGAGGCCGGTATGGAGCATATCGCCCGTGGCACCCTGCCCCATGTGGACACCTTGCTGCTGGTTTCCGACTGCTCCCGCCGTGGTATCCAGGCCGTGGGCCGCATTGCCGAGATGGTGAAGGACCTGAACCTGAACCCCGCCAAAATGGGCCTCATCGTCAACCGAGCCCCCGGCGGCGTGCTCAACGAGGGCGTAAAGGAAGAGATCGAAAAGCAGGGGCTGACCTTACTGGGCGTTCTGCCCCAGGATGAGGCGGTTTTCGAGGCCGATTGCGACGGCAAGCCCAGCTCCAAGATCCCCGACTCCAGCCCCATGAAGCAGGCGCTGCACCAATTGATGCAGACGCTTGGCCTGTAACCCTGTTCGTAAAAAATAATTAATATATATATTTAGGAGGAATCAACAACATGGCTTTTGAAGCAAAGACCCAGGCGTTCTCCTCGTCCATCGCTACCGTTACCATCGGTACCGGCGAGAAGGCCGTCAAGCTCGGCGGTGTGAACGTCCTGCCCTTCTACTCTTTCGATGCTCCCATCGAAAACGCTCCCAAGATCGGCATTGAGATCACCCATGCCGGCCTGGAAGCCTACACCCAGCCCGGCCTGAAGGAATTCTACGCCGGCTGCAGCACCCCCGCTGAGATGGCAGCCCGTGCCGCCACCATGCCCGGTGCCGATTTCATCTGCCTGCATATGGAAGGCGCTGACCCCAACGGCGAGAACAAGTCCACCGAAGAGTGCGTTGCCATCGCCAAGGCCGTTGCCGAAGCTACTGACCTGCCTCTGGTGGTCATGGGCTGCAAGCACGTCGAGAAGGACGCCGAGCTCCTGGGCAAGGTCTGCGAGGCGCTCCAGGGCAAGAACATCCTGGTCCTCTCCGCCCGCGAAGAGAACTACAAGAACGTAGGCGCTTCCGCTGTTATGGCTTACGGCCAGAAGGTGGGCGCAGAGTCCGCCGTTGACATCAACCTGGCAAAGCAGCTGAACGTGCTCTTAGGTCAGCTGGGTGTTGGCTCCGACTCCATCGTTATGAACGCCGGTTCCGCCGCTGCCGGTTACGGCTATGAGTATGTGGCTTCCACCCTGGACCGCATCCGTGCCGCCGCCCTGGCTCAGTCCGACGATCAGCTCCAGATGCCCATCATCACTCCCGTCTCCCCCGAGACCTGGAGCGTGAAGGAATCCATGGCTTCCGAGGCCGATGTTCCCGAGTGGGGCAACGCCGAAGAGCGTGGCATCGAAATGGAGATCACCACTGCCGCAGCTTGCCTGGCAGGCGGCTCCGATGCAGTGATCATGCGCCATCCCGCAGCGGTCAAGGCCATTGCCGATATGATCGCCGCTCTGGTTTAATGGGAAGGAGGAACTAAAAAATGGCACTGAAAGGCTTAGATATTTTCAAGCTGTCCCCCAAGAAGAACTGTAAAGAGTGCGGCAGCCCCACCTGTATGGCATTCTGCATGAAGGTAGCTCAGGGCGCCGTTGAGCTGAGCAAGTGTCCCTATTTCTCCCAGGACGCAATTGCAAAGCTGTCTGAGGCCACTGCACCTCCCATGAAGACCATCACCGTCGGTGACGACATCAAGCTGGGCGGCGAGACCGTTCTGTTCCGTCACGAGAAGACCCTGGTCTCCCGTAACCGTTTTGCCATTCCCGTCTGCACCGGTATGCCCGAAGAGGTTGCCGATCAGAAGCTGGCAGATATGCTCAAGGTGGACTACGAGCGTATCGGCGAGAGAGAGTAGGTAGAGTTCGTCCTGGTTCACTGCCACAAGGACTCCGCCAACAAGTGGGAAGACCTGGTCAAGAAGGCTATGGCTACCGGCCGTACCCTGATTCTGGACTGCGAGTGCGCTGACTGCGCCAAGAAGGCCCTGGCCCTGTGCAAGGATGCCAAGCCCATCCTCAATGGCGCCAACGCTGAGAACTATGCCGAGATGAGCGCCATTGCACTTGATGCCGGCGTTGTCCTGGGCGTTAAGGGTGCAAACCTCTCCGAGCTCCACGACACCGTTGCCAAGCTGGAAGCCGCCGGCAACAAGAACCTGATCCTGGACGTCACCGGCGCCACCATCAAGGAGACCATGGCCAATACCGTTCTGGTTCGCCGCACCGCTCTGAAGGATGGCGACCGTACCTTCGGCTATCCCTCCATTGTCAACGTCAGCCGCATCGCCAAGGGCGACATCCATCTGCAGACCGCTCTGGCCTCCCTCTTCACCCTGAAGTACGGCTCCATCATCGTCATGGAGAAGATGACCTATGCCGAGGCTCTGCCTCTGTACGGCCTGCGCCAGAATATCTACACCGATCCTCAGAAGCCCATGAAGGTCGCCCCCGGCATCTACCCCATGAACGGCGCCGGCCCCGACGATCCCTGCATGCTGACTGTGGACTTCGCCCTGACCTACTTCCTGGTCTCCGGCGAGCTGGAGCGTTCCAATGTTCCCATGAACCTGCTGATCACCGATGCCTCCGGTATGTCCGTCCTGACCGCCTGGGCTGCAGGCAAGCTCTCTTCCTCCAGCATCAAGAAGTTCTTCGACGAGTTCGATATCGCAGGCAAGATCAATAACCGCACCCTCATCATCCCCGGCAAGGTCGCCGTGATGAAGGGCGAGATCCAGGACAAGCTGCCTGAGTGGAATGTTGTCGTGGGTACCCGTGAGGCCGTTGAGATCGTCAAGTACCTGAAGGACGGCGAGCATCTCAAGGCTGCCGAGGCCGCTGCCGCCTCCAAGAAGCCCGCAGAGGCCAAGAAGCCCGCTGTGGACGAGAATGCTCCTCTGGACTTCTCCAAGATCGTCATCCCCGAGATCGTCAAGAAGGATCTGGGCGTTACCTACAAGCAGCGTAACTCCGAGTCCAAGAAGTTCGTCACCATCGGCGAGCGCATCCACTGCATCAGCCCCGTCATCCGTGAGGCTATGGCAACCTTCAATCCCGATCCCATCCTGGAGCGTGCCGCTCAGCAGATCAAGGCCGGCGCTACCTACCTGGATGTGAACATCGGCCCCGCCGAGTCCAACGGCCCCGAGCTCATGACCTGGGCAGTCAAGCTGCGGCAGGAGAACTTCAACAATGTTCCCCTGGCTCTGGACACCGCCAACAAGAAGGCCATCGAAGCCGGTATCCGTGCCTATAACCGCACCAACGGCAAGCCCATCGTCAACTCCGCCGATGCCGGCTCCCGTATCTCCTACATCGACCTGGCCGCTGCCAACGATGCTATTGTCATCGCCCTCTGCTCTGCCGACGGCATTGCCAAGGATAACGAAGAGCGCATGAAGCACTGCCATAACATGCTTGAGCGCGGCCTCAGCCTGGGCATGACCTCCGACGACCTGTGGTTTGACCCCCTGTTCCTGGTCGTTAAGG